>JALOLI010000145.1 GCA_025456165.1 Acidimicrobiia bacterium
GTGAGGAGGCGATGGTCGGGGGTGCGGGGATCGAGGATCTCGGGCAGCCGGTCGTGGGCCACGCCGTTGGGCTCGATGCGGAGGGTGCCCCCGGAGGGGAGGGTGATGGCCTCGCGCAGGCCGCCGGGGCGAGACGCTCCCTGCTCTTCCAGGAACCGGATGGCCCGCCGGGCGTTGGCCCCTACCTCATCCATGCGGCCCTTCTGGCGGTCGAGTTCCTCGATGACCACCAGGGGCAGCACCACCTGGTGCTCCTCGAAGCGCAGGGGGGCGGAGGGGTCGGCCAGCAGCACGCAGGTGTCGAGAACGTAGGTGCGGAGCGGGGCTGCGGCGGCCACTTGTCCACAGGCTCCCAGGCCGGAGGCCGCGAAGCAAGGACCATCGGCCCGACGGCGCCTCTGGCCCGGTCGCGGGTAGGCTGCGGCCAGCCCATAAGGAGCCCACATGCGCGGCAGAGCCCTCGCCGTCCTGGCCCTGGCGGCCCTCCTCACCCCCCTGGCAGCCCTGCCCGCGAGGTCCACCTCATTCTGCTTCGGGTTGCCCACCACGATGAGCGTCGTCCCGGGCGGCACCACCCACGGCACAGCCGGCGACGACGTCATCCTCGGAACGGCGGCCGCCGAGACCATCTACGGCAACGGCGGCAAGGACCGCCTCTGCGGAGGAGGGGGCGACGATCGTCTCTTCGGCGGGCCGGGCCGCGACCGCCTCGCCGGCGGCGAGGGGAACGACCTTCTGAACGATGGCGCCGGCATGAACCAGGTGCTCAACGGCGGAGCCGGCAACGACACCATCCGGGCCCAGGGCTACGGCGACACGGCCTTCGGCGGGCCCGGGGACGACACCCTCATCTCCACCGCCCCCTTCCTCACGCTGCGCGGCAACGGAGGCGACGACGACATCACCTCCGACTACCGCAACGACCTCGATGCCGGGGTGGGTCGCGACCGCTGCATCCTGGGCCTCGGCACCCCCGGCACCGGATGCGAAACGGTCGCCCTGGACTGCGGCACCGGCGGCACCCCGCTGCCGGCGGCCCTGCCTCCCGGCTGGACCAGTGCGACCGCCGACTTCGACGGCAACGGCATCAACGACACCCTCCATGTGTGGAACGACGGGTTCCACTGGTACGCCCACATCGAGACCGACGGCGGATTCGGGGCGCAGACGGTCCTATCCACGCATGTGAGCGACTCCGCCAAAGCGCTCGGCGGGCACGACATCAACGGGGATGGACTGGAGGAGGTCTTCCTGAGGGTGGGCACCGGAGCGTCGACGAACATCGTGGGCCTATACACCCTGTATCAACCCGATCCCGACGAGATACCCCTGTTCACCTGCGGGCTGGAGCCGGTCCTCTTCGCCCCCGCGATGGCGGAGGCTTCCTTCGTCATCGGCGGCAGCGTCATGCACGGCGACGGCCTGCAGTGCCGGGCGAACCACGTTCTCCGCCAGTACCAGGCGGAGACCGTCGACGGCACCCACTGGACCCAGGACCGCTACAACTACAGGTACTGGCCGGACTTCCTCATCGCCCGCCCGTCGCTCTGGCAGGTGAGTCACACCCAGCACGCCCTCGTCTCGCCGGCCGACGATCCACTGATCCAGTTGGGATACGGCCTCAACTGCGGGGGGCTGAACCCGTAGCCCGAGGCTGCCCCGGCCCGCTCGGCGCACGCGGGCCGGCCCGGGTACGGTAAGGGCCGCCGAGCGCGGAGGGCCGGGGTGCGGGTAGCGGTGGTTGGAGCCGGATCGTGGGGCACTGCCCTGGCGCGCCTCGCCGCCGCCCGGGCCGAGGTGCGCCTCTGGGCGCGTGAGCCGGAGGTGGTGGAAACCGTCCGGGACTGCCGCGAGAACACCCTGTACCTCCCCGGGCGCCTGCTGCCCGAGGCCGTGATCTGCACCGGCGACCTGTCCCAGGCCCTTGCGGGAGCCGAGGTCGTGATCATGGCCGTGCCCTCCCACGGCTTTCGGGAGGTTCTGCGCCGGGCCCGCCCCGACCTGCCGGCCGCCGCCCCGATCATCAGCGTCACCAAGGGGATCGAGCAGGAGTCCCTGAAGCGGATGACCGAGATCGTGCTCGACGAGACCGGCCGGGCGCCGGAGACCGTAGGGGTACTCACCGGGCCCAACCTCGCCCGGGAGATCGCCGACGGCCAGCCGGCGGCCACGGTGGTAGCGATGAGCGACGGGGCTGCGGCGGAGGCCGTCCAGAGCCTCTTCATGGGACCCACGCTGCGCGTCTACACCAACCCCGACGTGGTCGGCTGCGAGTCGGCCGGGGCGCTGAAGAACGTGATGGCCATCGCCGCCGGCATGGCCGCCGGCCTCGGCTACGGCGACAACTCAACCGCCGCCCTGATCACCCGGGCCCTCGCCGAGTTGACCCGCCTGGGGGTAGCCCTGGGCGGACGCCCCCTGACCTTCTCCGGGCTCGCCGGCATGGGAGACCTGGTCGCCACCTGCATCAGCGCCCAAAGCCGCAACCGCCAGGTCGGCGTGGCCCTCGGCAAGGGCCGGCGCCTGGAGGAGATCACCGCCGAGATGCGCATGGTGGCCGAGGGCGTCAAGACCACCGCCGCCGTGCTGGCGCTGGCAGACCGCCACTCCATGGACATGCCCATCGCCGCCATGGTCGGGCGGGTGCTGTACGAGGGCTGCAACCCGGCCGACATGGTGGCCGGCCTGATGGGCCGGGCGGCCAAAGCGGAACTGCACGGCATCGCCTGAGAAGGCGAGTCGGTACAGCGAAGCCGCCCCGGTAGGGTGGGGCCCCCTCAAGTAGACGGCCCGCCGCGGCCGACAGAGACACTGTGACCCATCATCTGCGCCTCGCTCGTGCCCTTGCCACCCTGGCCGTGGCGGCGGCGGCGATTACCGCCGGCGGCGCCACCCCGGCGGCGGCGTCCCCGGCCGGCTACGCCTACGGCGAGGTGGTGAACTACCCCCTCGTCTTTCCCGCGGACGAGCCGGCGGTCACCGGGTACCGCAGCCACTTCTGGGACCAGCGTTACAACGGCGATCACCACGCCCAGGACCTGATGGCCCCCAAGATGACCGAGGTCTACGCCGTGGCCTCCGGCACGGTCACCTGGATCGGCTCCACCTGCTGCTCGGTCACCATCACCCACGACGACGGCTGGAAGTCGATCTACATCCACCTCAACAACGACACCCTGGGCACCGACGACGGGCTGGGCTGGGGCATCGCCCCCGGAATCGAGAGCGGCAGCCGGGTGGAGCGAGGGCAGTTGATCGGCTGGGTAGGGGACAGCGGGAATGCCGAGACGACGGATCCCCACCTTCACTTCGAGCTCAAGGCTCCCGACCCCGACTCCGGTTCCGGGTACTGGTCCGGTGTCTACGTCGACTCCTTCGCCTCCCTCAAAGAGGCCGAAGCGGCTCGCGGCTTCACCTGCGCCGGCGAGAAGGCCACCCGAGTGGACACCGACGGCGACCGAACCATCAGCGGCACCCGGTTCGACGACGTCATCGTGGGCACGGCCGAAGCCGACACAATCTTCGCCGGCGCCGGGGACGACCTGGTGTGCGGCGACGGCGGCGACGACCACCTCGAAGGGGGCCCGGGGGCCGACCGGCTCCTCGGAGGCGACGGCGACGACTTCCTGGCGGGGGGCGGTGACGGCGCTGCCGACATCCTCCTGGGCGGGCCGGGCGACGACGACCTCACCGGCAGCGGGGGCGACGACCTCCTCGACGGGGACGAAGGCGACGACCGGCTGCGCGGCGGGCCGGGGGACGACACCCTGCTCGGCGGGCCGGGCCGCGACTTGCTGGTGGCTTCCCCCGGCACCGACTACTTGGACGGCGGCCGGGGTCGTGACACGGTGACCTTCTCCGCGGCCGCGGATCCAGTCACCGCCGACCTCGCCGCCGGGACGGCCGCGGGAGGGGCGACGGCTGCCCTGGTCGGCCTCGAGGTGGCCCGGGGCTCCTCCCACGACGACACCCTCACCGGCGACGCAAAGCGCAACACCCTGCTCGGCCTGGGTGGGGCCGACACCCTGGCCGGGGCCGCAGGCAACGACCGCCTGCTGGGAGGCGCCGGTGACGACACCCTGCTCGGCGGGGAGGGTGACGACTTCCTCGATGGGGGCGACGGCGAGGCCGACTCCGCCGACGGCGGCGAGGGGACCGACACCTGCCTGGCTGAGACTCCGTCCGCCTGCGAGGCCTGAACCGCCCGATTCCGCCTCAGAGCACGCACCAATAGGCGCGCCACCGGTTGGAGTTTCGGCTTGTTGACAGGCCGTAGCTCCAACTCCATCGGCCTATTGATGTGCGCTCTCAGCCGGCGGCGGCGCGGCGCGCGTCCTCGGCCAGCCACGGCACCACCGCCCCCAGAGCGGCGAAGCGCTCGTCGCTGGTCTGGCCGCGGCGGTAACGGATGTAGATCTGCTGGATGATCACCGCCACCCGAAAGAGCCCGAAGGCGTGGTAGAAGGCCAGGTCGTCCACATCGAAGCCGGTGGCGGCGGCGTAGCGGGCCACCACCCCGGAGCGGGGCAGGACGCGGCTCAGACTGGCCCCACCGGAGGCGAACAGCGCGTACA
>JALOLI010000146.1 GCA_025456165.1 Acidimicrobiia bacterium
ACTGAGGGGCCCGGCTTCGGTGTCCACCACGCCCTTGCCGGTGTGCAGGGTGTCCCAGGGGATGGTGACCAGCACCTGCGGGCGTCGCCGGGAGCCGTCACCATCACCTTGCAGGTAACGGCGGCAGATCTCCACCAGGGCATCGGCCCGGCACTGCGCCGGAGTCCGGGTGTCGGCAGGGTCGAGCGCTGCCGGCTCGGACAGGGCCCGCAGGGCGGCCAGCACAGTCAGGCCTCTTTCCGGGTCCAGGTCTCCGCTCAGATGCACCATGCCCGTCCAGTGCTTCGACACATGCAGGGCCCGCATCCGGTGAAGCCGTTCCACCTCGGTCTCAGCAGCCTTCGGGTCGGCTTCGTGTTTCCAGGTGGCCAGCACCCTGGGGACCTGTTGGGCGGATGCGTCGGCCACTGCTGTGACCAACTGCCCCTCGTCCTGAGCGAACTGGTCTGGGGCCAGAGCTTGCGCCTGAGCCAGCATCTTGACCCGGGACTCGGAAACCTCACCGGCAGTGAAGGCTCTCTTCGTCTCGGGCATCTGCTCGAGTGCTTCAGCCACCGCCACCTGGCTGCGGACCACCGGGACCGGCTCCCCGGAGATGGCAGCCAACCACTCGGTGGTGGTGCGGTATCCCTGCTTGCGGGCGGCGTCGGTGCGTTCTGCTTCGGCGATCCAGGCGGCCCGGCGGGCGTCCGCCCGGGCCGTCAGGCGGCCTATCCCGCGCAGCCCTTCAGCCAGACCAGCCGGCGGCAGGCCCACCGGCTCGACGGCCAGCATCTCACAGGCGCAGTCGGCTTCCACGCACATAGCACCGATCTATCACCCAGCTGTGACAGGAACGCGCGCACTGCACCCGCGGGCCGGATCACCACTACACCGCCAGTCCGACAAGCCCATGCCACCCCGGGGTGAGCGCCCCTCGCCCATATCGCACTGCGGCGGGGTTGCGGAAAGGCGCCTTCAGTCCCGGCTTCCCATGGCACCGGCTCCCACGGGTTCGGGCGTGTCATGCCGGGCGGGCATGGGGAGATCGACCCAGAACTCGGCACCCCGGGGCTCGGCCGGCCGGTAGCCGGCATCGCCGCCCATCGCCCGCGCCAGGTCCCGCACGATCGACAGGCCCAACCCGAACCCCGATGCCGCCGAGTGCGGCGCCGACCCGCGGTCGAAGCAGTTGAAGACTCTCTCGACGTCCTCCGGGGCGATGCCGTTGCCGTCGTCGATCACCGAGATACGGCACCGGCCGCCGACCTCGCGGGCGGTCAGCCGTGCCGTCCGCCCCCCGTACTTGCGGGCGTTGTCGAGGAGGTTGCGCAGGATCTGCCCGAGCCGTTGGGGGTCGGTGACCACGCGCAGCTGCGGGTCCAAATCCATGAGGAACAGGCTCGGCCCGCCGCAGAAGACACCCTGGGCCACCCGGCCCGCGATCTCGGCGACCGCGACTTCGGCCGGATGCAGCTCGAGCTGGCCCGTCTCGAGGCGCCGGGCGGTGAGCAGGTCGTCGACGAGCCGGGAGAGCTCGGAGGCCTGGTCGTCGATGATCGCCAGGAACTCGGCGATCTGCTCCCGGTCGAGCGTCTCCCAGTCCTGCTGCAGGATTCGCGAGTAGCCGGTGATCCCGGTGAGGGGCGTCCTCATCTCGTGGGCTACGGTCGACAGGGTGCTCATCTTTGCCTGGGTCTCCCGGCGGCGAGCCTCGCTCTCAATCTGCAGCCGGCGGATGGCTTTGAGTTGCCTGCCGACGAGGACGGCCGCCGCCAGGTAGCCGGCCGCCGCCAGCGCCAGGAGCAGCCACCCCATTCCCTGCAGCCGGTGGGCGCGAGCGGCCAGGGCGCTTTCCTCGTTCACCAGGGTGTCGGCCAGGAGATCCCCCAGACCGATCTGGATGCTCTCGATCGAGCCCACCACCTGCTCGAAGGTGGCGGGGGCGGGGTCGCCGGCGGCCGCCCCGCCTTGCACTGCCCACGACACCGATCGGCGCAGCAGATCGGCCGGCGGGCTGTGGAGGATGGTCGCGAGGTTCGCCGCCAGAGCGGGGTCATCCTTGTCGATCTGAGGGGGGAAGTCCGCAGTGAGCGGGTCGTCGACGTCGGAGTAGGCATTGCCGGCCCGGGCCAGGTCGCGGTTGTAGGCCATGTAGTCGGCGAAACCGCCGGGCTCGATCGGCGTCTGGTCCCGGTGCTGGAGGCCGCCCACGAAGTCGTCGAGGAAGTAGGAGTAGGTGCCCTGGGCGTAGGTGAGGTAGTCGAGGGTGCGAATCCAGTCGGAGACGCCGCGGATGCTGCCGGTCTGGCCGGCGCAGCAGAAGTCGCCCACCAGGTTGTCCAGGTACCACATGGCATCGGCGTAGCCGCCGTCCTGTGGGACGTCTTCGAGGCGCCCCTCGAGCGTGGCGCGGAGGACGGAAGCCTCGGTAGCCGTCGGGCCGTCGCCCTCGGCGATGGGGGCGGCCGCGGCGAGCAACTCCTCAGCAGCCGCCAGGGCGGGGCCCAGGGCGATCTCCTCGATTGCGGCCCAGCCCTGCTCGATGAGGCGGATCCGCAGCCGGTCTGCTTCGCCCATGGCAGCCATGCGGGCGGTGATGAGGTCGAGCCCCCCGAGGTCGGCGGAGATGATCGCCACCGTCTGCAGGTTCGAGGCGCGCTGCGTCAGGGCCAGGGTCGCTCCGACGGCGAGCAGCACCGCGGGGATGATTCGGCCGACGAGCAGGGAGATGCGTCTCGACATGGCTGCTGTTCGGTATCGGCCCCCGGTCGGGACCGCCTGAGTGCCAATGTCCGCCACAAGCCTCCACCGGGCCCTCCCCCGGTAGCATCGCGGGGTGCCGTCCGGCGTCCGCTTATGAAGCCCGTCATCACCCCCGGTGAGTCGGCCCGCCTCGACGCCGCCGCCATCGAACCGGTGGAGGTGCTCATGGAGCGCGCCGGCCTGGGTGCGGCCCTCGCCGCCGCCCGGATGGGCGCCCGCTACGGCACCCGGGTGATCGCCCTGGCCGGTCCGGGCAACAACGGGGGCGATGCCTACGTCGCCGCCCGCCACCTGCGCCGCCGCGGGGTAGCGGTGGAGGTGCGGGCCCTCGGCTTCCCGAAGGGGGAGGACTCCCCGGCCCGCAAAGCGGCGGCCGCCGCCGTCGCTGCCGGGGTGCCGGTGCGGCCTCTTGGCAATCCGGAACCGTGTGACCTCATCATCGACGGCCTCTTCGGTGCTGGGTTCCGCGGGGAACTCACCGACCCCGCCTCCGCCTGGACCACGCAGCCCGCTCCGGTGCTGGCCATCGACCTGCCCAGCGGCCTCAGCGGGGCCGACGGATCGGTCACGGGCCCGGCTTTCACCGCCCGGCGCACCGTCACCTTCCACGCTCTGAAGGTGGGGCACCTGTTCGGCGAGGGGCCGGACCGCTGCGGCGAGATCGAGGTGATGGACATCGGCCTCGCCGGGGGCGACCCGGAACTGCGCCTCTGCGAGGAAGCCGACGCCCCGGCGCCGGCACGGCCCCGCACCGCTCACAAGTGGTCGGCGGGGGCGGTGCTCGTGGTCGGCGGGTCGCCGGGGATTGCCGGGGCTGCGGCCCTGGCGGGGCGGGCCGCCCTGCACTTCGGCGCCGGGTACGTGCGCCTTGCTTGCCCCGGCGCTCTGCAGGCTGGGCTGGCGGCCGCCGACCCGACGCTCACCACCGTCGCCATCGGCAGCGGGCAGCGCTTCGGCACCACCTCGGCCCCGGCCGTCCTGGCCGCCGGGGAGCGGTTCGACGTGATGGCCCTGGGCCCCGGCCTGGGGACCGGGCGCGAAGGCTTCGTCCAGGCTCTGCTGGGGCAGTGGGACCGGCCCATCGTCGTGGATGCCGATGCCATCGCTGCCGCCGGGGTCGATGCCCTGGCGGCGCGGCGCCATCCCACGGTCATCACCCCCCACGCCGGGGAGTTCCGCAGGCTCACCGGTGAGGACGCCGGCTACGAACTGGCCTCCGCCCTGGCGGGCCGGACCGGGGCCGTCGTTCTCCTCAAGGGCAGCCCCACCGTCGTCTGCGGGAGGGAGCGCTGGGTGGTTGGCTCGGGCGGTCCGGAACTGGCCACGCTGGGGAGCGGCGATGTCCTCACCGGGATGATCGCCGCCTTGATGGCCCGCGGCCTCGATGCCGAGACCGCCGCCCGCTCCGCCGCCTTCCGCCACGGCCGGGCCGCCGCCGACCTGGCCGCGGCGCAGACGGTGACAGCCGCCGGCCTGGCGGTGCACGTCGGGAGGTTCGCCCGGTGAGGCCCACCTGGATGGAGGTGGACCTGGCGGCCATCCGGGCCAACGCCGCCGCCCTTGCCTCCGCCCTGGCCCCGGCCCGCCTCTGCGCCGTGGTGAAGGCCGACGGCTACGGCCACGGCGACGTCCCTGCCGCCGAGGCCGCTCTCGATGCCGGCGCTTCCTGGCTGGCGGTGGCCCTGGTGACGGAGGGCGCCCGCCTCCGCGAGGCTGATGTGGAGGCGCCCATCCTTCTGCTCTCGGAGCCCGACCCGGCCGACGCCGCCGAGGTGGTGCGCTGGCGCCTCAGCCCGACGGTCTACCGGCACTCC
>JALOLI010000147.1 GCA_025456165.1 Acidimicrobiia bacterium
GCACAGCGGCGCTCCTTCCGTGAGGTGGTACTCCCGAAAGGATGCGCCGCTGGCGCACCACCACCAAACCGTCGGCCCCAAACCGCGACAGAACACCCTCAGGGGGAGGTGGCTCCGAGTCTTCGAGGAGCCGGAGGGGGTCGGTAGAGAAGGCCGCACGGGTTCGGGGCGAGTTGCCTGAGGTCGGACTGGTTCGGCGTGGCTGAAGGACCCCCCTCGCCTCGGAGACTGGGCTCTCCCGAGGGGTCAGAGCGGGCGACCGGGGCCGAGCGGTTCTGATCCCGTACAATGACTGCCCCATGATCGATCGCGAAGACACCCCGCCCGGTCCGGTCCGTCGTCCCCGCTTTGGCCCCGGCCGCCGGGTCCTGGTGGTGGTCCTGCTCGCGCTGGTGGCGCTGCTGCTCAGCCTGCGCGGCCTGGCCAACTTCTGGACCGACTACCTGTGGTTCAGTTCGGTCGGCTTCGCTCCGGTGTGGAGCACCCTGCTGGTCACCAAGATCGTGCTGGCGGTCATCGGCATCGCGACCGCCTTCGCATTGCTCCTCGGCAACCTGTGGCTGGCGCAGCGGGTGGGCCCGGAGCTGGCGCCGTCCGGTCCGGGGGAGCAGCTGGTGCTGCGCTACCGGTCGTGGGCCGGGTCCCACCGCTGGTGGGTGCTGCTGGGAGCCTCCGGCTTCTTCGGCCTGATCCTGGGCCTGGGCGCGGTGGGCTGGTGGGAGGACTGGCTGCTCTTCACCAACGCGCAGTCGTTCGGCGTCACCGACCCCGTCTTCTCCCGGGACATCGGCTTCTACGTCTTCCAGGTGCCGTTCCTGCGGGACCTGTTCGGCTGGCTCTTCCAGTTCGTCGTGGTGACCGCCGTGGTGGTGGCGGCCTTCTACTACCTCAGCGGGGCCATCCGGGTGCACCCCCGCGGGCTGCGGGTGGCCCCCGGGGTCAAGGTGCACCTGTCGGTGCTGCTGGCCGTGCTGGCCATGCTTAAGGCGGTGGGCTACTGGCTCGACCAGTTCGACCTGCTCTACAGCGAGCGGGGGGCGGTGTTCGGGGCCGCCTACACCGACATCCACGCCCGCCTCCCGGCCGTGCGCCTGCTCTTCTTCATCTCGCTCTTCGCCGCGTTGCTGCTGCTGGTGAACATCCGCTTCCGCGGCTGGATCGTGCCGGCGGCGGCGGTGGGCCTCTGGCTGGTCACCTCGATCGCCCTGGGCGGCATCTGGCCGGCCGCGGTGCAGCGCTTCTCGGTGCAGCCCGACGAGATCAACAAGGAGCTGCCCTACATCGAGCGGAACATCGCGGCGACGCGCACCGCCTTGGGGCTGAGTGGCGTCGAGCAGCGGTCCTTCGCTGCCGATCAAACCCTCACGGCCGACGACCTGGCGCTGAACGCTGCCACCATCGACAACGTGCGCCTGTGGGACCCTGCGGTCCTCCTGACCACCTACCGCCAGCTGCAGGAACTGCGGCCCTTCTACCAGTTCGGCGATGTGGACGTGGACCGCTACCGGCTCGACGGGGAGATCACCCAGGTGATGGTGTCCCCGCGCGAGCTCGACGAGGCCGACCTGCCGGGGAGCGGCTGGGTCAACCGGCACCTGGTGTTCACCCACGGGTACGGGGCGGTGGTGAGCCCGGCCAACAGCGTGACCGTCGAGGGGCAGCCCGCCTTCCTGGTGAAGGACATCACCCAGGACGACGGGGTGCCCGAGGTGCTCAGCATCACCCAGCCCCGCGTGTACTTCGGCGAGGCGATCGAGTCGAGCAACTTCGTCATCGTGGGCACCAAGGAGCAGGAGGTGGACTACCCGCTGGAGTCCGGCGGGGGAGAGGCCACCTTCGCCTTCAACTCCTACGACGGCGAGGGCGGCATCCGCATGGGCTCGTTCTTCCGCCGGGCCGCCTTCGCCCTGCGCTTCGCCGACCTGAACACCCTCATCAGCGGCCAGATCACCGGCGAAAGCCGGGTGCTGATGGTGCGCAACATCCGCGACATCGTCGAGAAGGCCGCCCCCTTCCTGTACGCCGATGCCGACCCGTACACGGTGATCGTGGACGGGAACCTGGTGTGGCTCATCGACCTGTACACCGTCACCGACCGCTATCCGTACAGCACGCGGGCCTTCACCGGCAGGCTGAGCGCCCAGAACTCGGGCCTGCCCACAGGCTTCAACTACGTGCGCAACTCGGTGAAGGCCACCGTCGATGCCTACGACGGCACGGTCACCTTCTACGTGGTCGACGAGGCCGACCCGATACTCGGCGCGTACCGGAGCATCTTCCCCAGCCTGTTCACCCCTATGGCCGAGATGCCGGCGGTGCTGCAGGAGCACCTGCGCTACCCGGAGGACCTGTTCCGGGTGCAGGGCGACATGTTCCAGCGGTACCACGTCACCGACCCGCGGGTGTTCTTCAACAACACCCTGGCCTGGCAGGTGGCCAAGGACCCGTCGAATACGCCGCGAGAGGCGTTGCGGGTTGCCTACGGCGCCGACAGCCGGCCCATGGTGCCCTACTACCTGCTGATGCGCCTGCCCGGAGAAACCGACCTGTCGTATCTCGCGCTGCAGCCCTTCACCGCCGCGGCCCGACCCAACATGGTGTCGTTCCTGGTGGCCAAGGGCGACCCCGACGAGTACGGCGACCTGATCTCCTTCGAGCTGCCGGCCGACTCGTTCGTCGATGGGCCCGGCCAGGTGGGGGCCCGCATCAACCAGGACCCGGAAGTGTCGGAGCAGTTCACCCTGTGGGGGAGGGAGGGCTCCGAAGTCGTTCAGGGCAACATGCTGGTGGTGCCCGTGGAGGAGTCGATCCTCTACGTGCAGCCCATCTACCTGCAGGCCCGTTCCGAGGGCACCGGCAACAGCACCGGCATCCCCGAGTTCAAGCGGGTGGTGGTGGTGTTCGGCAACCAGATCGTGATGCGCGAGACCCTGGCGCAGGCGTTGACCGAGGTGTTCGGCGAGGAGACCACTCCGACCACGACGACCACCACCCAGCCCGGAGGCGGGGAGATCAGCGACCAGGTGCGCGCTCTGCTCGACCGGGCCCAGGCGGCGTTCGTGGCCGCCGACACCGCGCTGCGCAACGGCGACCTGGCCGGGTACGCCGCCAGGGTGGCCGAGGCCCAGGCGCTGGTGCAGCAGGCGGTGGGGTTGCTGGGCGGGTCCTAGGGAGCGTCGCCAGGCGGCGTCTTCTTCGCCTCTCCCGCGGATGCGGGAGAGGCGCGTAGCCGCTTGCGGCGCAGCGGAGAGGGCGAGACACAACCAGGCCTGTGTCGCGCCTTTGCCCTCCCCCCGGCCCCCTCCCGGCCGAAGCGGCCGGGAGGGGGAAGTATGCGTGGCCGCTTGCGGCGCAGCGGAGAGGGCAGAACCCGCCCTAACCTCACTTGCCATGCGCCTCGAAACCCCCCGGCAGCGCCGGCGCCGCAAGGCGCTCGAGGCTCCCTTCCCCGGGCCGTGGCGTGACCTGCTCAACGACCGGGTGGCCCACTGGTGCTTCCTCGACGACGCCGAGAGGGAGCGCCTGGAAGCCCTCATCAAGGTGTTCCTGGTCGACAAGGCTTTCGAGGGGGCCGGCGGCATGGCCGTGACCGAGGAGGTCAGGATCACCATCGCCGCCCAGGCGTGCTTGCTGCTGCTGGGCCTCGACCACGACTACTACCGGGACGTCCACAGCATCATCGTCTACCCCTCCACGGTGGTGCGGCGGGGCCCGCAGGCATCGGCGGTGCTGCCGGGGGCGGTGACCGAGGACCCGGCGCTCCTGGCGGGCGAGGCCCGCCTGCACGGGCCCCTGGTCATCGTCTGGGACCAGGCCGTGGCGCAGGCCCGCTACCCGGGCCGGGGCCACAACGTCGTCTACCACGAGTTCGCCCACAAGATCGACATGGCCGACGGCGCCGCCGACGGCACGCCCCCCTGGCAGGACGCGGCGGCGCGGCTCCGCTTGCGCGAGGTGCTGGCCCGGGAGTTCACCGCCTTGCGGCAGCGGGAGGCCGAGGGGGTGCCGGACCTGCTCGACACCTACGGGGCGGTCAGCGCGGTGGAGTTCTTCGCCGTGGCCACCGAGGCCTTTTTCGACATGCCGGTGTCGCTCCAGGCCCAGCACCCCGAGCTGTACGAGGTGCTGGCCGGGTTCTATCGCCAGGACCCGGCGGGGCGGGTGCGGCGCTGCCCGGGGTGAGGCCTCTCGCCTCTCCCGGCTTCGCCGAGAGGGGGAATGGCGCGCAGCCGCTTGCGGCGCAGCGGAGAGGGCAGGGTTCTGCCTCCCCCGCGGGTGCGGGGGAGGCGCGTAGGCCGCCGCTAGGCGGCCGGAGCGGTGAGGGCAGGACACAACTAGGCCTGTGTCGCGCCTTTGCCCTCCCCCTGGCCCCCTCCCGGCCGAATCGGCTCGGAGGGGGAATGGCGCGCAGCCGCTTGCAGCGGAGCGGAGAGGGCGAGCGTTGGGGAGCTGCGTGAGCTTCGGGGTTTTCTGTTCCTCCCCATCAGGGGGAGGTGGCTCCGAGTCCCCGAGGAGCCGGAGGGGGTCCGTGGATCAGCCCGAACCCGGGTGA
>JALOLI010000148.1 GCA_025456165.1 Acidimicrobiia bacterium
CTCGACGCCGAGATCGAGGCCAGCCTGGCCGCAGTCCCGCCGGAGCAGCGGAAGCTGCTGACCAACCACCACGCTCTCGGCTACTTCGCCGACCGCTACGGCTTCGAGGTGATCGGGGCGATCATCCCCGGAGGCAGCACTCTGGCCGCGCCCAGCCCGGCCGACCTGGCTGAGCTGGTGGATCTCTTGCGGCAGGCGGGGGTGCGGGCCATCTTCGCCGAGACCACCCAGTCCGCCGACCTGGCCGAAGCGCTGGCCGCCGAGTTGGGCGGTCAGGTCGCGGTGGTGAGCCTCTACACCGGTTCGCTGGGAGAGGCGGGCTCCGGCGCCGACACCTACATCGGCATGCAGCGCAGCAACGCCGAGCGCATCGCCGCCGCGTTGGCCCCATGATCTCTCGTCGAGCAGGACGGCGCCGCCCCGGGCGGCGCCGTCCTATCGTGGGTCGGCCGTGGACTGGCTGACCGAGCCCTTCTCGTTCGACTTCATGCAGCGGGCCCTGGCCGCCGGGGTGCTGGCGGTGCTGACCACGTCGGTGGTGGGCACCTGGGTGATCCTGCGCGGCCTGGCCTTCATGGGGGATGCTTTGTCCCACGGGGTCCTGCCCGGCATCGCGGTGGCCCTGCTGTTGGACATCCACCCGATGATCGGGGCGGCGGTGGCCGCGGTGGTCATGGTGGGGGCCATCTCCCTGGTACACCGCACCACCCGCCTGTCGGAGGACACCGCCATCGGCCTGCTCTTCGTAGGCATGCTCGCCCTCGGGGTGATCATCATCTCCCGCAGTGGGTCCTTCGCCATAGACCTGGTGGCCATCCTCTTCGGCGATGTCCTGGGCACCTCCAACGGTGATCTGGTGGTGCAGGGGGTGGCGGCGGCCCTGGCCCTCGGCGGGGTGACTCTCTTCTACCGGCCGCTGCTGGTGCTCTGCTTCAACGAGCAGAAGGCGGCCACCCTGGGGCTGCGCCCGCGCCTGGCCCACCTGGTGATGATGGCGTTGATCACCGTGGCGGTGGTCTCCTCCTTCCAGGCAGTGGGCGCTCTCCTGGTCTTCGGCCTGCTGATCGCCCCGCCCGCCACCGCGGTGCTGGTGGCGCGGCGGGTGCCCACGGTGATGGTGGTGGCGGCGGCGCTGGGCATCGTGGAGGTGGCCGCCGGCCTGCTCATCAGCTATCACCTCGATACGGCCGCCGGCGCCACGATGTCCGGGCTGGCGGTGGCGGTCTTCTTCGTGATGCTGGCGGGGACGCGGCTCCGGGCCGCCTCGGCCGGGCGCAGGGCGCAAGCCCCGGTGGGCGATACCCTGGGGTGAGCATGCGCCGCTTCGTTCCCGTTGCCCTGGTCCTGGCCCTCGCCGGCGGGGGCTGTGCCTATGAGTCGTCGGGCACGACCACGACGACGCTGGTGGACCCCGCCGACGTGGACCCGGCCACCGGCCCCGGCGACCTGGTGTTCGAGGATCAGATGGTGGAGGGCTCTCTGGTGACCATCGGCTCGGTGACCCTGCCGTCGCCCGGCTTCGTGGTCCTGCAGTCCGATGCCTCGGGCACCCCGGGGGAGGTGCTCGGCGTGTCGGAGCTGATCAGTCGGGGAACGGTCTCAGGGGTGGCGGTGGCCCTCTTCTTCCCGCTGGAAGGCGGGGCCGTGCTGCACGCCACCCTGCACGTCGACATGGACGGCGACGGGCAGTTCCGTTACGAGCCCCCCGACGACTTCATCGACCTGCCGGCCACCCTGGCCAACGGGCAGCCGGCCACGGCGACGGCCACGGTGAACCTGCTGCCCCCGCTGGCCCCGGCGTCGATTGCCATGGAGGACCAGCGCAGCGCCGGCAACACGGTGGTGGTGGCCGAGGTCACTCTGCCCGCCCCCGGCTTCGTGGCGCTCCATGCCGACGAGGACGGAGTCCCCGGGGTGATCCTGGGGCTCAGCGGCCTCCTCGCGGCGGGGACCTCCGACGACGTGACCCTCACCCTCGAGCGGCCGCTCGAGACTTCGCAGGCGGTGTTCGCCGTCGCCTACGTCGATCGCGACGGCGACGGCGTGGCCGGGCTCACCGACGCCGACTCCCTCGACGACGTGGCCCAGGGCCCCGACGGGGGGCCGGCCCGGGCTGCCGCGGTGGTCACCGTGGTCCACGTGGCGCCCGTCGTGCTGGAAGTGGAGGACCAGGAAGGCGACGGGACGGTGGTGACCGTGGCCTCGGTGACCCTGCCCGCCGCCGGGTTCCTCGAGCTGCGGATCGACCAGGCCGGATCTCCCGGGCGGGTGCTGCTGGTGAGCGACCTGCTCCCGGCGGGGACCTCCACCGGCATCGACTTCGAGTTCGAGACCGCCCTCGACGCCGACGCCATCTTCTGGGTGCGGGTGCGCATCGACTTCGACGGCAACGGCGAATTGGAGGAGGAGGACCCCATCGGCCTGACCGATGAGGACAAGCGAGCCCAGGACTCGTTCCAGTTCACCTTCATCGAAGAAGAGGAATGAGCGCGCTGGGGCGCCTCCCCGCCGGGGACGGCGGCAGCCGGTAGCCTGGCGGGCGGCAGCGGATGGGAGGAGCGATGAGCGGCGGGATCACGGGAGGGCGGGCGGCAGCCCGTCCGTTCCACGACGGGCCGCCTCGCAGCGCAGCGCCGCACCGGCCGGGGAGCCGCTGATGGCCCGTCTTCGCCTCTTCGCCATCCTGCGGGAGGCCGCCGGCACCGGCTCGGCCGAGGTGCCCGGTGAGACCGTGGCGGAAGTAGTGGCCAATGCCACCGCCCGCTTCGGCCCGAACTTCGCCCGCGCCCTGCTGACCGCACAGACCTGGGTGAATGGGGAACGGGCCGGTCCGGCCACCCCGGTCCACGACGACGACGAGGTTGCCCTGATCCCGCCGGTGTCGGGGGGCACCACCGTGGTGCGCTCGCCGGCCGGCCTGGAGGTGGTCCTGCTCGCCGCGGTGACCGCCTTCCTCTTTGTGGGCAACGCCCTCTCGCCGCAGTGGTTCGCGGTGGCGGTAGTCCTCACCGGGCTGCTCTGGGGGTACGACATCGCCGGCGCCGCCGGACGGCGCGGGCTCGGGGTGGGGGCAGTGCCCATCATCCTCTCGGTGACGGCGGGGACCCTGGCCTCCTACCGGTTCGGCCACACGGGCCTGGCCGCGGCCACCGTGGGGGCGGTGCTGCTCGCCATGGCGTGGAGCGTGCTCACCCCGCACCTGCGGCCCATCGAGTCGATCTCGACCGGCGCGCTGCTCTCGGCCATGGGGGCCTTCGGCGCAGGAGCGCTCATGGTCCTGCGACTCCGCTCCGAGGCCGAGATGACCTCGTTCCTCTTGGTGGCGGCGGTGGCGATCCTCGCTTCTTGGGTGGCGGCGAGCACCGATCTGGCGCCGGTCGACCCTCTCACCACGGCCGTCCTGGCCGCTCTGGGCGCCGGGGTGCTGGCCGGGGCGGTTTGGTCCGAGGACCTCTGGCCGACGGTGGTGGCGGCGGCGGCCGCGGCGGCGGGCCTGGTGGCGGGGCGCAACGTGGGGTCCCTGGCCCGCTTCGGCGGGTTCTACCTCACCGGCGCCACCCAGGGCAGCCTGGTCCACCTCGACGGGATGATCCCGGCCGCCGGCGGGTTCTGGCTGGTGCTCCACCTGCTGGTGTGACGGGCGCGCTGGGTTGCGGCGGGGTCTGTAGCCCCTCGGTGTCCCCTCGAAAAAACCACCAGGGTGGAGTTCTGGCTGCGACTGCCCGCCGTCTGGGTGCCCCCGACCGTCAACGAGGTCGGTAGACGTCGGCCCGGTGCTCCACGAACAGGACCCGCACCACCCGGGCCTGCACCTCGATCTCGTAGATCACTCGATAGGCACCCACCCGTGCCGCGTGGAGGCCCTCCAAGTCGCCGCGCAGTGCCTTGCCCACCCGATGAGGATTCTGCAACAAGGGGCCCACCAGGAAGTCCAGCACCGCAACCGCCACCTTGGCAGGCAGCCGACTGATAGCCCGGCGGACCGGACCGGCCACGACCAGGCTCCAGGACGGCGGAGTCACGCCGACCGGGCGCGCAGTCGGTCTCGCAGGGCCTCGAGGTCCTCCCCCGTTGAGAAGTCGCCGGCGGCGATGGCGGCCCGGCCTTCCTCGATGGCCCGCATCGCTGCGGGATCGGAGAGGAGGCTCAGGGTCTCCTCGATGGCTTCCAGATCATCCGCACTGACCACGACCACCGCCGGCCGGCCGTTGCGGGTGACGGTCACCCGTTCGTGAGTGCTCGACACCGTCTCAACGATCTCGGAGAACCTGGCCTTGACCTCGGAGAGAGACAGCACCTGCGACATGACCAGAATACTAGTCTGTTTGGCTGGGAGGATCAATACCCGCCCGCAGGCATACCCAGCGGCAGGAACCCGAGCCCCTCGGGACCCCCTCGAAAACCTCACCAGAGTGGAGTTCGTTCTGGAGCTGTCCCCGCCTGCCAGGACGCTTTGACCATTCGCAAGTGCGAGCTTCGTTGCATGATCAAGTCAAGAAGGCGTTCCATCCCAATCCCGCCGGGGTTCCGACCCATGCCCAAGGCCT
>JALOLI010000006.1 GCA_025456165.1 Acidimicrobiia bacterium
TCACCCACCGTGATGGCCGCTTCCGGTTGGCCCGAGGTGAGCGCATCGGAAGCGCTCTGCAAGGCGGACACGGCGCTCTTGACGGCTTCGTGCTCCGGGGCGTAGCGCAGCAGGCTCTGAGCGGCATGGAACAGCGCCCGTAGGAATCCTCGTGCCACCAGCTCGCTCACCGGCGCACCCCCTCCAGCGCCTGGCGAGCCGCGTCGCGCACCATCCGGCCCGGGCCCATGAGGGTCCGGCGCCCGGCGAGACGGCTCAGCGCCGCCGGGACCGCCGGGTCGGCCCGCTCGGCGATCAGCTCGACCAGCCGGCGCGCCTCGGCCGCGGCCGGCGGACTGGTCTCCAGCAGTTCCACCAGCGCCCCGACCACCTCCCGGCTGGGAGAGGCGTGCAGCAGCGAGACCGCGGCGTGGCGCACCCGCGGCTCCGGGTCGGAGAGGGCGGCGACCAGCGGCCCCACCGCCTCCCCGCGCCGCAGGACGAAGAGGCCGCGCAGGGCCTCCACCCGGACCCGGTGATCGGGATGCCCCAGGAGGGATTCGAGCGGCGCGGCGGCCTGGGGCCGCCCCGTGCGCCCCAGGGCGATGGCCACATTGCGCACCACGAACCACCGCGAGTCCACCACCAGGGCGGCCAGGAGGCGAACGTCGTCCCGGCCCACCCAGGAGAGGAACTCCACCAGGAACCGCCGGTTGACCGGAGGCTCTTCGACGACCATGCCCTGAACCAGGTAGCGCGCCAGCCGCTCCCCCCAAGCGCTGACCAGTCCGGTGCCGGTGCCCAGGGGGTCCGCCGCGGCGAGGTGCACCACGAGGTCATCGAGCACCTGCGGCTCGGACACCTCATCGAGGGCCTCTGCCACCAGGTCGGCGAACTCGTCCGGATAGGTCGGGGCCGTCACCAGGCCCCGCATCCACGCCTCGGCCCGGGTCAGGTCTCCCGCCCGGACCGCGGCGGTGAGCTTGCCCACCCAGACCCGCAGCAAACGGTGGAAGCGGGGGCGCCGGGTCTCGATGCGGAGCAGGTCGCGCAGCACGGCCACCCCGGCGTCGGCAGAACCGTTGTCGGTGAACTGCGCCACCAGGCGCTGCACCAGGGACTCGTCGAGCGACTCGGCGTCGCCTTCCCCGGCCGGCCCTTCGGGCTCGGCAACGGAGTCTTCGGGCTCC
Source organism: Acidimicrobiia bacterium (assembly GCA_025456165.1). Next base: position 1,170 of record JALOLI010000006.1, read on the forward strand.
AGGGCGAGGTCGGCGGAGGGTTCCATGGCTACAGATCGATCAGGCTCTCCCGCACGGCGTACAGCACGGCTTCGCTGCGCGAGTGCAGGCCCAGCTTGTCCAGGATGTTGCGGATGTGGTTCTTCACGGTGTTCTCGGAGATGTAGAGCACCCGGCCGATCTCCCGCGAGGTCTCCCCCGCGGCCACGTGGCGCAGGATCTCCACCTCCCGCCCGGTGAGACACGGCTCGCGGTCGGCGGCGATGTCCTGGTGCCGCAGGTGCCGTCGCAGGATGTCGAAGAGCTTGCCGCCCATGCGGGCCGATACCGCCGCCCCGCCCCGCACCACCTCACGGATGGCGTCCGCCAGACCCTCGAAGGCGGTGTCTTTGACCAGGTAGCCGCGCGCCCCGGCCCGAATACCTTCGAGGAGGTCCTCGACCGACTCGCTGGCGGTGAGCAGGATCACCCGGGACGACGGGGAGACGGCCAGGATCTTCTCGACCACCTCCAGCCCGGAGAGACCCGGCATGAGGATGTCGAGCACCACGACGTCGGGGAGCAGTTCCTCGGCGGCAGTCACGGCGCTCTCGCCGTCCGCAGCCTGTCCGCAGATGTCGAAGCCGGCGGCGCGCAGCGCCGCACTCAACCCGGTGCGGAACAGGTCCACATCGTCGACGACGAGGACCCGAACGCGGGTCACTGGGGCTCGATCAGCCCCAAAGAACCGCCGCGCCGCCGGTACAGCACGCTGTACCGATCGGATTCCGCGTTCAGGAACAGATAGAAGCTGTGCCCGAGCAGTTCCATTTGGAGGGCTGCCTTCACTCGCTCGATCTGCAAGTCCGCCGGGCCGCTGGTTTCTTCGACGCCCTCAGAGGCGCTATTGAGTTGTTTGTCCCCTCCCCGGCGATGACGCTCTACCAGGCGCTCCTTCAGCCGGCTCAACTGCCGCTCCAGCTTGTCCACCGCCAGATCGAGCGCCGAGCGGTGATCTCCGGCCGCCGCCTCGACGCGAACCACATGCCCCGCCGCCTTCGTCGTGATCTCGACACGGCAGCGCTCCTCTGCCTGCCTCGGGTTCGACTCATCGGTGAACTCGATGTCGATGCTCCCGGTTTCCTCGAAGACCCGCACCGAGCGAGCCACCTTCTCCTCGGCGGCCCGACGCAGGCCGTCGCCGACAGTCATGCGCTTCCCGCGAACGTGAACCTCCACCGTGACCTCCTTCAGGGTCTGCGAAGGCGTATCGGCAGTTTCGGGCGTCCCGGAGCGCCGGGCCCGGCAGGGCACTCCCCCGGAGCGACCTGCGCGGACGCGGGCCAGGGGCGGCGGTCAGAGAGGGAACGAGAGCGGACCCGGCAGTGGTGCGCTCCTGGCGGCACACACTCCCCCGTCGTCGGCATCCCCCGGAGGGGGCTCGCCTTCACTATACCCCCGGGGGCGCATCGGCGGCAGGGTTCCCGCACCCGGGGCTGCGGTCGCCGTGACCGCAGGACAGGGCCGGCCCAGGGCGGTGGCCGCGGCCCGCAGAGTGGCTCCGGTGGTAACCACGTCGTCCACCAGGACCGCCCCGGCCGGGATCGACCGCACCAGCCGGAAACTGGGCAGGCCGCGCCGGGCCCCGGCGGGACCGGCGCGCCGGCGGTGCCACCACTCCGGCGCCAGCGCCGGCACCACCGGCAAGCGGAGGAGGCGCCCCAGGGCTCGGGCCAGTTCGACGGCGGGGTCCACCCCATAGCGCCAGCGGCGCAGCCTGGCCCGGGGAACCGGCACCAGGGCGCCGGCCCCCTCCGGGACGCGGCCGGCCATGCCTTCGGCCAGCACTGCAGCAGCCGCGCGATGCCCCCCGTACTTGAGCCGGTGCACCAGCAGTCGGGCGGTGCCGCGGTGAGCGAAGGCGCTGCGCACCAGGACCCCGCCCGGCAGGCGGCGCTCACCCCCGGCGGCGAACCCGGCGACGCAGTGCCGGCAGAGCCGCCTGCCGGGGGCGGCTCGGGAGGCGCAGCCCAGGCAGGTCATGGCGGCAACGTACCGTGGGCCTGCGACATAACCCTTCCGCGGGCGATGGCCGCCGATACCCTCCTTTGCATGGATGTCGCCGTCTTCAGCACCCGGCCCTACGACCGCCGCTCCCTCGACGCAGCCAACGTCGGGCTGGGGCACAGTTTGATCTATTTCGAGGAACGTCTCCATTGCCGAACCGCCCCCCTGGCACGGGGCGCCGAGGCTGTATGTGCCTTCGTCAACGACGCCCTCGATGACGAAACCCTTGCCTGCCTGGCCCAGGAGGGGGTCCGCCTGGTAGTGCTGCGGGCCTCCGGGGTCAACAACGTCGACCTCAAAGCAGCGGCGCGCCTGGGCCTGACGGTGGTCCGGGTCCCCGCCTACTCGCCCCACGCCATCGCCGAGCACACCGTGGGGCTCATGCTGGCCCTCGAGCGAAAGATCCATCGGGCCCACGCCCGGGTCCGCGAAGGCAACTTCTCCCTGGAGGGTCTGTTGGGCAGAGAGCTGCATGGGCAGACCGTGGGCATCGTCGGCACCGGGGCCATCGGCAGGACCGTAGCCCGGATCTTGAGCGGCTTCGGCTGCGGGCTGCTGGCACACGATCTCTCTCCGGACCCCGCCGTGGAAGCGCTCGGGGCTCGGTATGTGGGTCTGCCCGCCCTTCTCGCCGAAAGCGAGGTAGTGACCCTCCACTGCCCGCTGACCCCCGCCACCCGCCACCTCATCGACGGGGCGGTCCTGGGGACGATGCGCGACGGGGTCATGCTGATCAACACGAGCCGCGGCGGCCTGGTCGACACGGCGGCCGTCATCGAGGGCCTCAAGACCGGCAAGGTGGGCAGTCTGGGACTCGACGTCTACGAGGAAGAGGAGTCTCTGTTCTTCGCCGACCTCTCCGACCAGATCATCCAGGACGACGTCTTCAGCCGCCTGCTCACCTTCCCCAACGTGATCGTCACCGGGCATCAGGCCTTCTTCACCATCGAGGCGCTCGGCCACATCGCCGCCACCACCATGGCCAACATCTCCGCCTTCGCCGCCGGGCGCCGCAGCGGTAACGAAGTCACCGCCCCTGACTAGTCACTGCCCGGCCACCCAATGACCACCTAGCGCGGCCGGATTCGTCACACATCACTACTCTCGGTGGCTACAGTGGCAGGAAAGGCAACTCGCGAAGGGGACCACATGCCGCTGGACGTGCAAGTGACCCGGGAACGGCAGAGGCGGCGCCGGCTGCGGCGCATCGCCATCGTCCTGTCGCCGCTGGTGGTGTGGCTCTGGGTGCGTCTGCTGATGGGCAACCCGGTCTCCCCAGGGTGGCCCGACCTCCCTCCGGAAGCCGTCTACTGGATTCCCGGGATCGTCATCGTCCTCATCCTCGGGATCGTGATCGTCGCCCCGATGATGGGCAGCGGCCGCTCCCCCGAGGTCGTGTTCCTCCCGGAGCAGATCGAGGTCACCTTCGACGACGTGCTCGGCCTCGGCCCGGTCCTCTCCGAGGTGCGCCAGTCGCTGGAGGTCTTCCTCAACCACCGCTACTTCCGGGACCACATGGGAGGTCAGCCGCGGCGCGGCCTCCTCTTCGAGGGCCCGCCGGGCACCGGCAAGACCCACACCGCCAAGGCGATGGCCAAGGAAGCCGGAGTGCCCTTCCTGTTCGTCTCCTCGACGGCCTTCCAGAGCATGTGGTACGGGGCCACCGCCCGCAAGATCCGCTCCTACTTCAAGCGCCTGCGCAAGGTCGCCCGAGAGGAAGGGGGCGCCATCGGCTTCATCGAGGAGTTCGACGCCATCGGCGGCCGCCGCGGCGGGATGAGCCACATGACCGCCGAGCCCACCCGGGTCGAGCCCTCCATGGTCTCCGAGGGCACCGGCGGGGTCGTCAACGAACTGCTGGTGCAGATGCAATCTTTCGATGAGCCACCACGCTCCATGAAGATGGCCAACGGCCTGCGCCGCTTCGCCAACAAGTTCCTGCCGCCGCACCGGCATTTCAAGACGAAGAAGGCGCCCTTCGCCAACATCCTCCTGATCGGGGCGACCAACCGGGCCGACAACCTCGACCCTGCCCTGCTCCGTCCCGGCCGCTTCGACCGGGTCTTCCACTTCGGGATGCCGGCCCGCGCCCAGCGCCGGGAGCTGATCGACTACTTCCTCAACCGCAAGACCCACGACGAGACCCTCGACGACCAGGCTCGCGACGACCTGGCGGCCTCGACCATGGGCTACTCCCCCGCCAGCCTGGAGCGTCTGTTCGACGAGGCTCTCCTCTTCGCTCTCCGCGGCGGGCGCGACCGGCTGAGCCGCGACGACCTGCGCCGGGCCCGTCTCGACGTGGAGATCGGCCTGGCCGAGCCCACCGAGTACACCCCGGAGGAGCGGGCCACCATCGCATCCCACGAATCCGGCCACGCCACCATTGCCTACCTGGTCGGTAAGGGCCGCAAGCTCGACCTGCTCTCCATCGTCAAGCGCAAGGATGCCCTCGGGCTCCTGGCCCACAGCGAGGTGGAGGAGCGCTACACGAAGCGCCAGAGCGAGGCTCTGGCCCTCATCCAGATCGCCCTGGGGGGCATGGCCGCCGAGGAGATGCTGTTCGGCGAGTCGGGCACCGGGCCGGCCGGTGACCTGGCCACCGCTACCGGAATCGCCGTCGAACTGGTGGGCTCGATGGGCCTGGGCGGGTCGCTGATCTCCTTCCGCGCCCTCGACGACGGCCTGCTCGGGGGCAACCTGGTGGCCAAGGTCCTGGCCGACGACCGGGCCCGCCGGGCAGTGGACGACCTGCTGCGCGAGCAGAAGGAGAAGGTCGTCGCCCTGCTGGCGGCTCATCGCCACGTCGTGGAGGCCCTGCGCGACGCCCTGCTGGACCGCGAAGAGCTGGTCGGGCGGGAGATCATCGATGTCATCGAGGGCGCGGTGCGCGACCCGGAACTGGTGGTCGACCTGCGGGCGCCGGTCGGCTGACCCGGCGGGGCGCGCCGGGACGGCAGGCGGAGCCCCGTGGGAGTGCCAAGATGGCGGGGTCAGCCGGCGCGGAGGTCCCTCACATGGCCCAGGTGGAGCAAACCCCCCTTCCGGGCGTAGGGGTGCGCTACGACTTCACCACCGGGGAGGGCCGGCGGCTCGGAGTGGTGCACCACCAGGACGGCCGCAAGCACTTCTACATCGGGTCGGGCGACGACCCTCAGGAAGCCGCTCCCGCCTTCAGCCTCGACGACGATGAAGTCCACACCCTGGTGGAGGTCCTGGGCGGGCTGCGGGTGACGGAGGGTCTGGTCCGACTCCAGGAATTCGTCGAGGGCCTGGCGATCGAGTGGCTCAAGGTGGGGCCCGGCTCCCCCGTCGCGGGGGCCAGCCTGGCCTCCGCCGGGATCCGGGCACGCTCCGGCGTCTCCGTGGTGGCCGTGCTTCGCGAAGACCAGACGCATCCGGCGCCCGGGCCCGAGTTCCGCATCGCCGCCGGCGACACCCTGGTGGTCGTGGGCACCCCCGACGGGGTGACGGCCGCCGGCGGCATCCTGCGCGCCGGCTGAGCGGCCCGTTCCGTCCCCCGCGGCCGGGCCACATGGCATCATGCCCCCCTCGACCCGGGAGGATGAGCCCGTGCCCACACCGATCCAGCAGACCCCGCTCCCCGGCGTGGGGGTGCGGTACGACTTCACCACCGAGGACGGCCTGCGGCTGGGCGTGGTCCACCACCACACCGGCCGCCGTCAGCTCTTCCTCTGCCCCGCCGACGATCCCGACAGCGCCAGGGTGAGCCTCGACCTCACCGAGGACGAGTCTCATGCCCTCATCGACGTGCTGGGGGGATCCCAGATCGTTGAGACGCTGACGGTTCTCCGCCAGGAGGTGGAGGGCCTGGTAATCGACTGGCTCGCCCTGGACGCCGGGTCGCCCTACGCCGGCAAGACTATCGGCGACGGCCGCATGCGGACCCGGACCGGAGCCTCGGTCGTGGCGGTGCTGCGCGGCTCCGAAGCGCACCCGGCCCCGGGCCCCGAGTTTCGTCTGCTCCCCAGGGACACGCTCGTCGTGGTCGGCACGGCCCAGGGGATCGGCGCCCTCACCAACCTCCTCCACAGCGGCTGAGCCGTGCACGAGCAGGCTCTGCTCTGGCTCGAACTGGGCGGGCTCGTGCTGGGCCTGGCGCTGCTGGCTCGCGTGGCCACCGCCGTCGGCCTCTCTCCGATCCCGCTGTACCTCGTCGGCGGGCTGGCGGTGGGAGAAGGGGGCCTCATCCCCCTGGTCACCTCGGAGGACTTCATCGCCACCGGGGCGGACCTGGGCGTGATCCTCCTGCTGCTGATGCTCGGCCTCGAGTACACCCCGGCCGAACTGCGCCGCGCCCTTCGCTCGGGAGCCCCCGCCGGCCTCCTGGATCTCCTCGCCGGCTACACGCCCGGCTTAGCCGCCGGCCTTCTCCTCGGCCTGGGACCCGTGCCGTCCCTGTTCCTGGGCGGGGTCACCTACATCTCTTCGTCGGGGGTGGTGGCCAAGCTGGTAGCCGACCTGGGTTGGGTCGCCAACCGGGAAACGCCCGTCGTACTCTCCCTGCTCGTATTCGAGGACCTGGCGATGGCGGTCCTCCTGCCGGTGCTGGCGGTGGTGGCACTGGGCGGCAGCCCGGGCGGCGCCCTCCTCGCCGTCGCCGCCGCCCTGGCACTCGTCGCCATCATCCTGACGCTGGCGTCCCGCCACGGCGAGAAGGCCGGACGACTGGTCTTCTCGGGAACCGACGAGGTGAACCTGCTCACGCTGGTCGGGGTAACCCTCGTCGTCGCCGGGTTCACCGAGCAACTCAACGTGTCGGCCGCGGTGGGGGCCTTCCTGGTGGGCATCGGGATCTCCGGCGAGGCCGCCCACCGGGCCCGCGCCCTCCTCACCCCGCTGCGTGACCTGTTCGCCGCGGTCTTCTTCGTCTTCTTCGGCCTGTCCACCGATCCGGCCGCGATCCCGGCGGCGCTGGCCCCGGCGGCGGCACTGGCCGCCGTCTCCGCCCTGACGAAGTTCGGCACCGGCTGGTGGGCGGCGCGGCGGGCCGGAGTGGGACGCCGCGGCCGGGCTCGCGCCGGCGCGGCGCTGATCGCCCGGGGGGAGTTCTCAGTGATCATCGCCGGCCTAGGGGCGGCCGCGGCGGGCGCCGGCAGCAGCCGCCTGGGGCCGCTGGCTGCGGTCTACGTTCTGCTCACCGCCACCCTCGGTCCCCTGGCGGCTCGCTTCGCCGACCGCGCTCCCGGAGGCCCCCCGGCGCGTTGGCCCCGGATCCGGCGACGGGCCGAAGCCAGCCGAACGGACTGAGAGCGGTGCGCCGGCGGCGCGGCTGCCCGCGCGCTGGCGGAGGGCCTAGGTCCCCATCTCCCAGGATCGCAAGTAGCGCTCCTGTTCCGGGGTCAGCGTGTCGAGGCCTCCCCCGAGGCTCTCCAGCTTGATCCGGGCCACCTCGGCGTCGAGGTACTCGGGCAGGCGGTACACCCGCGGCTCCAGCTTCCCGGCGTTGGCCCCCAGCCACTCGGCAGCGAGCGCCTGGTCGGCGAAGGACATGTCCATAACATCTGCGGGGTGACCCTCGGCGGCGGCCAGGTTCACCAGGCGCCCCTCGGCGGCGACGTACAGGCAGCGGCCGTCGGCCAGGCGCCACTCCTCGAGATTGGAGCGGATCCGCCGCCGGCCCTGAGCCGCCGCTTCGAGCGCCGCCAGGTCGATCTCGACGTCGAAGTGGCCGGCGTTCGCCAGGACTGCGCCGTCTTTCATGACGGCGAAGTGCTCCGCCCGCAGCACGTGGATGTCCCCGGTGACGGTGACGAAGACGTCTCCCAGCCGGGCGGCCTCGAGACCCGGCAGCACCCGGTACCCCTCCATGGCGGCAGCCAGGGCCCGCACCGGATCGACTTCGACGACGACGACCGACGCCCCCAGGCCCTTGGCCCGGGCGGCGACGCCGGTACCGCAGTCCCCGTATCCCACCACCACCACCGTGCGCCCGGCGAAGAGAAGGTTCGTGGCCCGCAGGATGCCGTCGAGCGCCGACTGGCCGGTGCCGTGACGGTTGTCGAAGAGATGCTTGGTAGCCGAGTCGTTCACCGCCACCACGGGGAAGCGCAACACCCCGGCCTCGGCCATGGCCCGCAGCCGCAGCACGCCCGTGGTCGTCTCCTCGGTGGAACCGATCGGGTCGTTCCCCGCCCGCTCCCGCAGCAGGGTGGTCACCAGGTCCGCCCCATCATCCATCGTCACCTGGGGCATCTGGTCCAAGACGGCCCGGATGTGGCCGTAGTAGCGCTCGGCGTCCTCCCCGCGCACGGCGTAAACCGGGATGCCCTCCTCGACGAGGGCGGCGGCCACGTCGTCCTGGGTCGACAGGGGGTTGGAAGCGCAGAGCGCCACCTCGGCCCCGCCCGCCCGCAGGGCCCGCATGAGATTGGCGGTCTCGGCGGTCACGTGGAGGCAGGCCCCCACCCGCATGCCCTCCAGCGGCCGGGACCCCTCGAAGCGCTGCCGGATGGCGGCCAGCACCGGCATGCGGCGCGCCGCCCACTCGATACGCAGGGCGCCCTGTTCCGCCAGCGACGCGTCGGCGATGTCGAACCTCATGATGCCTCCCCGGCCAGTTGCTCCTTGAGGGCGGCGATGACCTCCACCGCCACGGGGTCCATCCCGGCTCGCTCCGCCAGGGAGACCGCCACCAGGTCGCCGACCACGGCCAGGCTGAAGAGCCGGGCGAGGGGCCCCTCTCCCTGGGCGTGGACCTCACCGGCCAGGCCGACCCGGCCTTCGACGAGGCCCCGGCTCACCTGCGCCCGGCGGATGAGGCGCGGGTCCTCGGCGGGGTCGTGCAGCCAGACCACTCCCACCCGGTCGCGGGCCAGGTCCGGGTATGCCGCCCAGGCTTCGATCTCGTTGTGGTCCAGTTCGGGGAAAGACGACGAGTAGGCGATCGCCTTGCCGTTCTCGTTGATCTGGGTCTTCCAGCGGTAGGCGGCCACCGCCGGCAGGCCCTCCGCCCCGTACACCACCACCAGGCGGCGGTAGAGGGCAGAGGCCAGGTCGTCACCGAGCGCCACCGCCGCCCCGCGTCCTCCGCCCAGGAGCCGCTCGACCACGTCGGCCGCCTCGCGCAAGCCCGCCGACTGGGACGGCACCACCCCGGCGGCTTCGAGCAAGCGCAGCACCGCCCCCGTCAGGTAGCCGACCGCCGCCCGCGGCTGCGGCACGGCAGGGGTCAGCACGACGGGGAACCCGCACTCGGCGGCCAGCGCCGCCAGGCGCCCCCCGGTGGTGACGGCGGCCCGGTCGAGGCCCAGCCGTCCGGCCGTCTCGGCCGCCGACAGGGCCTCTTCGGTGTCGCCGCTGTGGGAGACGATCAACACCAGAGGACGGGCGTGCTCCGCCCACCCGGGCAGGCCGTAGGAACGGTGCCCTCCCACCCGTCCGCCGAACTCGGCGGCTACCACGCCGGCGATGCTCCCGGCGATGCCCGAGCCGCCCATGCCCGCCACGAGGGCCTCGGCGGCCCGAGCCGGGGCCGGCGGCTCCAGGTTCGCGGCCCAGCGCAGCTGGTCGGGCAGGGTGCCGATGAGTTGGCGCATGGACGTCACGGCCGGGGCTCCTCTCCGGGCCGGTAGGCCTCCTCGGGAAGCATGATGGGGATGCCGTCTCGGACGGGGTAGTGCCGCCCGCAGGCGATGCAGGCCAGCGCCTCGGCGCGGTCCTGAAGGGTGCCGTGGCACACGGGGCAAGCCATGATGGCCAGCAGATCCTCAGGCACCGGCATCGACGGCCTCCTCTACGGCGGCCCGCACCCGGGCCACCAGCTCTTCGACTCCGGCGGCGTCGGGAGCCTCGACGTTGAGCCGGAGCACCGGCTCGGTGTTGGACGGCCGGAGGTTGAACCAGCGGTCGCTCCACGACACGGTGAGCCCGTCGACCCGATCCTGCTCCGCGTCCGCGAAAGCGGCCCCGGCGGCGGCCGCCGCCGCGGCCGGGCGCGCCACCTCCAGGTTGATCTCCCCCGACTGGGCGTACGGCTCGAACTCGCCCCGGATGGCAGAGAGCGGCCGGCCGTCTTCGGCGAGGACCTGCATCAGCACCAGCATGGTGAGGATGCCCGAGTCGGCCCGGTAGTTGTCGCGGTAGTAGTAGTGCCCGGAGTGCTCGCCGCCGAACACGGCGCCGGTCTCCTTCATGACCCCCTTGATGAACGAGTGGCCCACCCGGGTGCGCACCGGGACTCCCCCGGCGCGGAGGATGGTCTCGGGCACGGCCCGGCTGCAGATCAGGTTGTGCACCACCGCCGACCCGGGCTCCCGGCGGAGGAACCATTTCGCCACCATGGCCGTCACGGTGCTCCCCGGGAGGGGGCGGAGGGCGTCGTCGACGAAGAAGGCCCGGTCGGCGTCCCCGTCGAAAGCCACCCCCAGGTGGGGACGCTCGCGCTGCATGAGGGCCTCGAGGTCGCGCAGGTTCTCCGGGCGCAAGGGATCGGGATGGTGATTGGGGAAGCGGCCGTCGGGCTCCAGGTACAGGCCGATCAGGTCGGCGGGGAGGCGGTCGAAGACCGCGGGCACCGCCACCCCGGCCACCCCGTTCCCCCCGTCGGCGGCCACCCGCAACCCTGCCAGCCGGGAGGCGTCGACGATGGAGAGGAGGTGGTCCACATAGCCCGAGAGCACGTCCAACCGGCGCACCTCGCCGGGAGGGCCGGCCGGGGCCGGCGGGTCCTCCACCAGGCGGCGCACTTCCTCCAGGCCGGAGCCGGCGCCGACGGGGGCCGCCCCGGGCAGGCAGAGCTTGATGCCGTTCCACCCCTGGGGGTTGTGCGAGGCGGTGACCATGGCCCCCGGCCGGTTCAGCGAGCCGGCGGCGAAGTAGACCATGTCGGTAGTGATCATCCCCAGGTCGTCCGCGCCGGTCCCGTGCCCGGTGATGCCGGCGATGAGGGCGGCGGCCAGCGCCGGGGAGGAGAGGCGGCAGTCCCGCCCCACGGCGATCCGATCCGCCCCGCTGAAGGAGGCGAAGGCCGCGCCGATGCGCGCCGCGGTGGCCTCGTCCAGTTGGGCGGGGACCAGGCCGCGGATGTCGTAGGCCTTGAAGATGGAGTCGAGGCGGGCTTCGGTTTCCATCGCCCGGGCATTGTAAGAGGGCAGGCCCCGGGAGGGACCGATCGCGACGGGGCCGGTAATCTTGCTCGATGCCCTCGGCGGCCCGCGTCTCCATCCTGATGCCCTGCTACCAGCTGGCCGGCACCATCGCCGCCAACATCGACCGCGTGGTCGCTGCCACCTCTGCTGAGGCCGGCGTCGAAGTAGTCGTGGCCGACGACGGATCGACCGACGGGACCCGCGAAGCCGCCGAGCGGGCCGCCGCCCGGCACCGGAACGTGCTGGTCGTGGCCAACCCGGAGAACGCCGGCAAGGGCCGGGTACTGCAGCGGGCCTTCGCCGCGTCGAGCGGCGAGATCGTGGTATTCCTCGACGGCGACCTCGACCTCCCCCCGGAACAGGTCCCGGCCATGGTCGCGGAGTTGCGCCGCGGCGGCTGGGATGCCCTGCTCGGGGCCAAGCGGGCCGCCCTGGTCGCCGGCGGCTACCCCAAGGCACGGCGCGTGCTCTCCCGGGTCTTCTCCGCCGTCACCAGGCTGGCGTTCCGCTTGCCGGTGGCGGAGACCCAGACGGGCCTCAAGGCCTTCCGCCGCGAGCCGCTGGAGACGGCCATGCCCGCCCTGCAGATCGGCCGCTACTCGTTCGACCTCGAACTGGTGAGCCTGCTCCACCGGGCGGGCCGGCGCATCGGGGAGTATCCGGTCCGGCTCGAGGCGCACGCCTCAGAGAGCCGCGTCACCATCGGCACGCTCTGGGAGATGGGACGCGACACCGCCCGGCTCTGGTTCCGCACCGTCGTCCGCCGCCGGCGCTGAGGTGGCGCGGCGCGCCAGCGACCGGCGGAACACCAGATCGCGGTAGGAGGCCAGCTTCGGCAGCAGGATGATGACCCCGGCCGCCAGCTTCGCCGCGTTCTCCCCGAGCCGGGAGAGGTCGCCGAACACGGCCTCGGCGCCGAGGACGATGCCCACCGTCGCCAGCCAGGCCACCCCGTTTACCAGGAAGAACACCGTGGTCTCCCGCCAGACCCCGTCGCGGCCCCGGAGCTGGAAGGTCCAGCGCCGGTTCAGCAAGTAAGACACCTCGGTGGCCACGGCGAAGGCGATGGTCACCCGCCAGAAGAGGAGCACCGATGAGGGGAGGGCGTTGAACACGGCGAAGTCGACGCCGGTGTTCACCACCCCGATGATCACCAGCTTCGCCATCTGGCTCAGGCCCCGGCGGTCGAAGAACGATCTGAAGTAGGAGATCACCGCGGCCTCCGGGCGGCGCGGCGCTTGCGGCGGGCGAAGAAGAGCAGGGCCCCGGTCGAGGCCAGGCCGGCGGCCGAGAGCAGCATTCCGCCCCGCTCGGCCCAGGTGTTGCGGAACTCGAGCACCACGTCCTCCGATGTGGGCACGACCACCATCAGCGACGGTGCCGCCCGGTACGGCCCCTCGGCCCCGGTCGCCGTCCAGTTGGGGAAGTAGGACACCTTCACCAGGTGGGGCACCCCCACCGCCGTGGTGTGGAAGGAGAGGCGGTGCGCCTCGAGGACGACGTCGCTCACCTCCCCCCCGCCGGTGATCCGCGGGCGCGGGTCCCCCGGGAGGATGGCGCTCACCCGGGGCCAGTCGGCCGGCCCTTCGGCCACCACCCAGCGATCGAGGCGGTTGACGTCGTCGAACCAGTCCAGGGCGGCATCGAAGAACGCCTCCTCGCCGGACCACACCGCCGGCTGGAAGGTGGCGACGTCCACGAGGCTGGTTTCGGGGAGGGCGAAGACCTTGAAGGGAGGCGTCTCGGCCAGCTGCTCGAGCCCGTAGTCGGCGGCCGCGGCGGCGCCCTCCTCGGTGTAGGAGATGTAGTACTCGACCCCGTAGAGCGCCAGGTGCGGCACCGCCCGTTCCATGTCGAGGCTGCGGTACCGCAAGCCGCTGACCGGGCTGGAGGGGCGGAAGCTGGTCTCGGACTGCATCAGGAAGTGGAAGGGAGTGGTGAGCGAGGACTCGAAGAGCAGCCCTTCCATCGAGGGATGCCCCGGGCTGAAGTACGGCAGCAGCATCAGGGCCATCGGGGTGCCGTACTTGTTCTGGTCGGAGCTGTACTCCCACATGACGCGGCCCGGTGGCAGGTGATCCACCACTTCGAGGAGCGCCCGGTACTCCGGGTAGGCTGCCTTGCCCTCGTAGCCGCTGTAGTTCCACTGGGCCCAGGCCGGAGTCTTGTGGACCCCCACCCCGGAGATGATCAGGAACAGCGCCGCCCCGGCGGCCGCCGCCCCCCAGACGCCGGCTTCGGAAGCCCGGAGACGGCGCACTCCCTCCATGAGCGCCAGGCCCACGAACAGCCCGGCGAAGAGGAACACGGCGTAGTAGTAGAAGGGCAGCAGCCGCCCGTTGTAGAGGGCGGTGTAGTCGATCCAGGCGATCAGCCAGTAGCCGGCAGTGCCCACCACGAGCAGAGCCACGGCCGGCCCGACCAGGGCGCGCCGGGCCACCGCCCAGGCCAGGCCGGCCGCTCCCAGCACCAGCATCGGCCACATGTCCCGCGGGAAGATGTCGGCCCAGTCCTCCCGCGCCGCCCAGCCCATGTCGGTCATCAAGTTGGGGAAGAGGGCCCGCACCAGGAAGGGGACCGCCCAGAAGGCGGCGATGGCAAATCCCAGGCCCCACGAGCCCGCCACCGTCCGGGGCCCCTTGCGCCGCAGCAGGAGCGGCAGGGAGGCCACGACGGCCACCGCGGTGGTGATCACGTGGGACAGGGCGGCGAGGGCCAGGATGGCCGCCGGGCCCACGGTGAAGCCGCGGCCCTCCCGGATGTTGCGCATCAGCATGCCCAGGTAGACCAGGCACAGGGCGAACGACCAGGAGAACGAGAACTCCCCCGCCAGGGTGCTGAGGGTGTTACCCCCGAAGATGGAAAAGGTCTCCATGAACATGAAGGTGGAGCCGGCGATCCCACCCACCAGGGCTACCGGCCGGGCGAAGCCCATCTGCCGGGCGAAGTAGTAGGACGCTCCCGGCAAGGCCACCAGGCCGGCCACCGTGACCAGCTTGAAGGCCACGCCGTAGGGCAGGAGCAGGTCGAGGACGACGACGGCGAAGGCCGGCAGCGGGAAGTAGAAGTAGAGCATCGGAAAGCCGGCATACCAGTCGTTGCTCCAGCCCAGGATCCGCCCCGAGGGGAGCAGGACGTCGCGCAGGTAGGCGGGGAGCACCACGTGGGCCCCCATGTCGCCTCCCGA
>JALOLI010000149.1 GCA_025456165.1 Acidimicrobiia bacterium
CGCGACGAGACGGCCACCGAGGCCGGGTGCTCGCACTTCCTGGAGCACCTGCTCTTCAAGGGGTCGGAGCGGCTCAGCGCGCAGGACATCGCCCGGGCGTTCGACGCGGTGGGGGCCCGGTCCAACGCCTTCACCTCCAAGGAGTACACCTGCTTCTGGGCGCAATTGCGCGACGACGACCTGGCCATGGGCATGGACCTGCTCGCCGAGATGCTGTTGCGGCCGGCCTTCCGCCCCGAGGACATCGAGTCGGAGGCCAACGTCGTCCTCGAAGAGATCAACATGAACGACGACGACCCCGCCGATGTGGCCCACGATCAGTTTGCCCGGGCGCTGTGGGGCGGCCACGCCCTGGCCCTGCCGGTACTGGGCACCCGCGAGTCGATCTCGGGCATGAGCCGCGACACCATCGCCTCGTACTGGGGCCGGCGCTACCAGCCGCCCTCCGTGGTACTGGCCGCCGCCGGCCATGTGGAGCACGAGCGCGTGGTGGAACTGGCCGAACAGCACTTCGGCGGCTGGCGGGGAGACCCGGTCGGGCACGAGCTCAGCGAGGCCGCGGTGGTGCCCCGGGTCGAGGTGAAGACCCGCGACACCGAGCAGGCCCACCTGGTGTTCGGCGGGGAGGCCCTGACCCGGCGCGACGAGCGCCGCTTCGCCTTCGGCCTGCTGAACCACATCCTGGGGGCCGGGATGTCGTCGCGCCTGTTCCGCGAAATCCGCGAGGAGCGCGGCCTGGCATACGCGGTGTACTCCTTCCGCATGCCCTACGCCGACTCGGGGGCCTACGGCATCTACGTGGGCACCACTCCGCGCCAGGCCTCCCAGGTGCTCGAGTTGATCCGGCAAGGGCTGGCCGGGCTGATCGCCGGTGGCGTCACCGCCGACGAGCTGGAGCGGGCCAAGGGCAACATGAAGGGCTCGCTGGCCCTCTCCATGGAGGAGACCAACAGCCGCATGATCCGCCTGGGCCGACACGAGCTGACCGAGGTGCGCCACCTCTCCCTGGATGAGACGGTGGCGGCCATCGAAGGGGTCACCTGCGATGAGGTGCACGAGGTGGCGCGCGAGGTGTTCTCGTCGCCGCGGGTGCTGGGGGCCGTCGGGCCGTTCGGCGTTTCGGAGCTGGAGGAGTTCGTGCGATGATCCGCGTGGGGGTGTCGGGGGCGGCGGGGCGCATGGGGCGCCTGGTGGCGGAGGCCGTAGCGGCGGCGCCGGACCTGGACCTGGCCGAGGGCTACGACCCCGGAGCGGCCGGGCAGGCGGTGAGCGGGATCCGCATCGGGGCCGACCCGGAGGCCATGGGGGCCGCCGAGGTCGTGGTGGAGTTCACCAACCCGGCGGTGGTGCTCGACAATCTCGCCCGCTGGCGGGCCCTGGGCCTCCACGCCGTGGTCGGGACTTCGGGCTTCGACGCCGCCCGCCTCGACGCCCTACGGGAGATCTGGGGGAGCGGGCCCGCCCGGTGCCTCGTCGTGCCCAACTTCTCTATCGGGGCGGTGTTGATGATGCGTTTCGCCGCCGCCGCGGCTCCGTACTTCGCCGCTGCCGAGATCATCGAACTGCATCACGATCGCAAGGCCGATGCCCCCTCCGGCACCGCTCTGGCCACCGCGGCCGGCATGGCCGCCGGCGGAGCGCGCCACGAGCGGGCGGTGGAGTCGGCGGAGTCGCTGCCGGGGGCCCGGGGGGGAAGCGCCGGCGGGGTGCGGATCCACTCCGTGCGCCTGCCGGGCCTGCTGGCGCACCAGGAGGTCATCCTCGGGTCGCCCGGGGAGACGCTGACGATCCGTCACGACACCAGCGACCGCGCCTCCTTCCTGCCCGGGGTGCTGCTGGCGGTGCGGAAGGTGGCTTCCCTGCCCGACCCGGTCACGGTGGGCCTGGAGGCGCTGCTCTAGGGCCGGGCTCAGTACAGGGCGCTGGCCAGGGCCCGGCGGTAGGCGACGCTAAGGGGATGGGCCACCCCGAGCACGCCGAAGATGTCGACCATGGCCTGGCGGGCCGCGTCGCGGCCTTCACCTCCGGCCTTGACCACGGTGAGCAGGTGGTCGAGAGCCGGTTCGTGCTCGTGCCGGGCGGCCAGAGCCTTGCCCAACTCGATGCGGGCCGCCCCGTCGGCCGGGTCGGCGGCGACCCGAGCCTCGAGGGCGTGGAGGTCGCCGCCCTGAGCGGCGGCGAGCCGGGCGGCGCCCTCCAGGCGCTCCACCTCGGAAGATCGAGCCAGCTTGCCCAGCAGGATCAGCGCCTCGGCGGTGTCGCCGCGAGCGATGAGCAGCGCGGCCAGGCCGGTCCCGGCCTCGGCGTGGTCGGGCACCGCGTCGAGCACCCGGCGGAACAAGGCCTCGGCCCGAGACTCGTCGCCGTCGAGCACGGCGTCGCGGGCCTGCTCGACCCACTGGTCGATCTCGGTGGGGAGGACGGCAGTGACCCAGCGACGCACCTCGCTCTCGGGGAGGGCGCCGGTGAAGCGGGCCACGGGGCGGCCGTCCCTGAAGGCGAGCACCGTCGGGATGCCCTGCACCCCGAACTGGGCGGCGAGGGCCGGGTTGCGGTCGACATCCACCTTGACGAGGCCCAGGGTGCCCTCGTGGTCGGCGGCGACCTTCTCGAGGATCGGGCCGAGCACCTTGCAGGGACCGCACCACGGCGCCCAGAAGTCGACGACGACGGGCACCTCGTGGCTGCGCTGCAGCACTTCGAGCCCGAACGACTGCTGATCGATGTCCTTGACCACCATGTCGTCCTCAGAACGAAGCCGGGGGGCGGCGCATTCCCGCCGTGACACGCCGGGCGCCGATGCTACCGTCCCACGGTGTCGAGCCGGGAGGAGCCTTGGACGCCCCCTTCGGTCGCCTGCTGACCGCGATGATCACTCCCTTCGATGCCGAAGGGGCGGTAGACCACGGCCGGGTGTGGGAACTGGCCCATCACCTCGTCGAAACCGGCAGCGACGGCCTCGTGGTCGCCGGCAGCACCGGCGAGTCGCCGACCCTCTCCGACGAGGAGAAGGTGGCCCTCTTTCGCGCCGTGGTGGAGGCGGTGGGGTCCCGGGCCCGGGTGATCGCCGGCACCGGGACCTACGACACCGCCCATTCGGTGGAGCTGACCCGGCGCGCCGAGGCGGCCGGATGCCACGCCGTGATGGCGGTGACCCCCTACTACAACCGCCCCTCCCAGGCCGGCCTGGTAGCCCACTTCGAGGCCATCGCCGGGGCGAGCGGGCTGCCGGTGATGCTCTACAACATCCCGGCTCGCACCGGGCGGCGCATCGAGGCGGACACCCTGGCCCGCCTCTCCGCCCATCCGGGGATCGTGGCGGTCAAGGACGCCGTCGGCGACCCGGCCTTCACCACCGAGACGGTGGGTGCGGTGGGCGATGGCATGGCCGTCTACTCCGGCGACGACGCGAACACCCTGCCGATCATGGCGGTGGGTGGGGTGGGGGTGGTGTCGGTGGCCGCTCACCTGGCCGGGCGGCCGATCAAACGCCTGGTAGAGGCGGCGGCCGCCGGAGACCTGGCCGAGGCGCGGCGCCTCCATCTGGCCCTGGCCCCGCTGTGCCGGGCCCTGTTCCTGGAGCCCAACCCGATGCCGGTGAAGGCGGCCATGAACGAACTGTGGGAGCCGGTGGGCGAGCCACGCTTGCCCCTGGTGGCCGCTTCGCCCGCCACTGTGGCGGCGATCCGGGAGGCCCTGGCGATGGCCCAGCGGGCATGAGCGTCTCACTGGCGTTCCTGGGAGGCCTCGGCGAGGTGGGCCGCAACTGCACCTTGCTGGAGATCGGGGGGCGCCTGGCCCACATCGACTGTGGGCTGATGTTCCCCGAGGAGGGCATGCTGGGGGTGGACCTGGTGCTGCCCGACTTCAGTTCGGTGGTGGCGCGCCGGGCCGACCTGGAGTGCGTGGTCCTCACCCACGGCCACGAGGATCACGTCGGCGCCCTGGGATACCTGCTGGCCCAGGTGGCGGTGCCGGTGTATGGGACCCCGCTGAGCATCGAGTTGGCCCGGAGCCGGCTGGAGGAGACCGGCCTGCATGTCGATCTGCGGCCCGTCGCCGTCAAGGAGTGGGTGCAGCATGGGCCCTTCCGCTTCATGCTGGTGCCGGTCTCCCACTCCATCCCGCAGGGGGCCGGGGTCGTGTTCGATACCCCCGAGGGCCTGGTGGTGCACAGCGGCGACTTCAAGCTCGACCCCACTCCCATCGACGGGGTGCCCACCGACCTGCCCGAGTTCGCCGCGCTGGGCCGCCAGGGGGTGCGCCTGCTGCTGGCGGACAGCACCAACGCCGAGGAGCCGGGATTCACCCCCAGCGAGTCGACCCTGGCACGCTCGCTTTACGAGATCGTGGTGGAGACCCGGGGCCGGCTCATCGCCGCCTGCTTCGCCAGCCATCTCCACCGGGTGCAGCAGATCGTGGAGGCGGCGGCCGACTGCGGCCGCTACGTCGCTTTCCAAGGCCGCTCCATGCAGCGCAACGTGGAAATCGGGGAGAGGCTGGGGCTCTTGCGTCTGCCGGCCGACTCGATAATCCC
>JALOLI010000150.1 GCA_025456165.1 Acidimicrobiia bacterium
TACGCCTCCGCCGTCTCCGCCGCCTTCGTTCGCGCCTGTCGCGAGCGCTTCCACGTTCGGACCATCATCCGGGCCACCATCAGCAGCAGGAAGCAGACGAACAGGATGCGGAGCACCGGGCCGTCGATGGCCAGAGCCGTGCGCCCGCCCAGCCAGCCTCCGGCCAGGCCCCCTGAGGCCAGGGTGATGGCGAGGCGCCAGTCCACGTGGCCCCGGCGGCTGTGGGTGACCGCCGCCACGATGGCGGTGGGGACGATGACCGCCAGCGAGGTCCCCTGGGCCAGGTGCTGCTCGAAGGCGTAGAGGGTTACCAGGGCCGGGACGTTGACTATCCCCCCACCCACGCCCATCAGCGCTCCCAGCACGCCCGCCCCGAAGCCGATGAGCACGAAGCCGATGATCCCCAGCCACGAGGCGTTCAGGGCGGCCGTGCCGGTGACGGCGGCACCGGCGGCGTCGCGCTCTATCAGCATGCGGACCGCCGACGCCAGGGCCAGGGCCGTGAAGCCGCCGGCCAGCCAGATCTCGGGGATGCGGGAGAACAGGCGGGCCCCCAGGTAGGCGCCCGCCATCGACCCGATCACCAGGAACCCGGCGGTGTCCCAGTCGATGCGGTTGTCCATGGCCAGGGGGACCACGGCGGCACTGGTGGAGAAGATCATCGCCGCCAGCGAGGTGGCGTGGGCCCGGTGCTGGGGGATGGCGAGGAAGAGCACCATGCCCGGGACCATGACGATGCCGCCGCCGACGCCGAAGAGGCCGCCCTGGAACCCGGCCAGCAGGCCGAGCAGGACCGCCGGGGCGATGCGCTTCACGGGCGGGGATGGTAAGCGCTTCGGGCCGGGGCCCGGCGGTTCACCCGGCGGTCTTCCCGGAGAGGGCCCTGAGCCGGGGCAGCACCTCGGCTCCCAGCAGGGCGATGGTGTCCTCCTGGTGCAGTGAGGTGATCTGGAGGGTCACCACGTCGGCGCCGGCCTGCTCGACCAGCGGCCGGTAGGCGGCGACCACGGAGTCGGCGTCGGGGGCGATGGTGTAGCGGCCCAGCACCTCGGAGCGGGGCATCTCGTCGGCGCGGCGGCGCAGGTCTTCGGGATCCACCGCCTCCAGGCGCCCGGGGGCGCGCAGGCCCCGCCAGGGGAGCAGGGCCTGCCAGGCCTCATCCTCGTCGGCGGCGGCGATGACCCACCGGGTGGCCACCAGGGTGGGGGAGGGGCGCCCGGCCGCCGCCGCCGCCTGCCGGGCCGGCAGCACCACCTTCTCCATAGCTTCCGCAGGATCCTTGACGCTGGTGATGATCCCATCGGCCTTCTCGGCGGCGAGGGTGGCCGATTGGGGCCCGCCGGCGGCCATCCAGATGGGGACCCTGCCCAAGGGGGGGCTGTAGAGCCGGGCCCGGTCGGTGCGGTAGTAGCGCCCTTCGAAGGTCAGCTTCTCCCCGTCGAGCAGGCGGCGCATGATCTCGAGGGCCTCGGCCAGGCGGCGGGCGCGCTCGCCGTAGCCGGGGAAGGGCAGGCCGAGGGGGCCCTCGTTGATGTTCTCCCCGGTGCCCACGCCGAGGGCGAAGCGGCCGCCGGAGAGGCGATCGAGGGTGGCCGCCGCCTGGGCCACCACGGCGGGGTGGTAGCGGAACAGGGGAGTGGTGACCCCGGTGGCGAGGCGGACGCGAGAGGTGGCCCGGGCGATGGCGCCGAGGGTGGCAAAGGCGTAGCCCGAAGCCCCGGCATCGTCCACCCAGGGGTGGAAGGGCTCGGAGACCAGGAGGCCGTCGAAGCCGGCGGCTTCGGCGGCGACGGCGTGTTCAATGAGGGTCTCCGGCTGCCACTGCTCGTGCCCGCAGAAGTAGTAGAAGGCGGTCACCTGGCTCCTCACAGTTCGCTCGCTGCGCTGCCGGCATCATCGCGCAGGCGGAGCCCAATCGGGATCGGGTGAAACCGCGCGGGCTGCCGCCGGGTCGAACGGGGGTGGGATGGCCGCACCGGAGCCCTGCACGGCAGGCAGGCGGCAGATGGCGTAGTGTCCCGGGCTGCAAGAGGAGCGAGGAGAGAGGGGCCTGCATGAAGACATTCCAGAAGTACGCCGCCGAGTTCTTCGGGACGTTCATCCTGGTCGGCGGAGGCACCGGGGCGGTCATCGGCGCCGGCCTCGGCGGGGACGGCGTGCTGGCCGTCAGCCTGGGCTTCGGCATGGCGCTCATCGTGGCGCTGTACGCCTTCGCCGGGATCTCCGGGGGCCACTTCAACCCTGCGGTGTCGCTGGCGGCGTTCCTCGACCGGAGGATCGGCTTCATCGACATGGTGGCGTACTGGGTCGTGCAGGTAGCCGGCGGGCTCAGCGCTTCCGCTCTGATCGCGTGGGTCTACAACCGGGAGTTCGCCGCCGCCACGGCCAACACGCTGAACCGGCAGTCCGGGGTCAACGAACTGGCCGGGTTCTTCGGCGAGGCCGTGCTCACCCTGGTGTTCGTGTTCGCCGTCCTGGTGCTCGCCAAGAGCGAGGCGCACACCAAGTACATCGGCATGGGCGTGGCCCTGGCTCTGATCCACATCGTCGGCATCGTGATGACCGGGGCGGGGTTCAACCCGGCCCGCAGCTTCGGCCCGGCGCTGGTCGGCGGCACCTGGGACGGCTTCTGGGTGTACATCGCCGGCCCGGCCCTGGGGGCCATCGTGGCCTGGGCGTTGTACAAGATCATCATCGAGGGCGACCTGTCCCTCGGCGACGATTTGGCCGAGGTCAAAGAAGCCATCACCGAGGATGTGAAGGAAGCGGTCGAAGAGGTCAAGGACGTCTTCTAGCCGCTAGTCGGCTGGCTTTGGGGGCGGCCCTGCGGGGCCGCCCCCGGCGCGTGCCGGGGGTTGTTGCCGTGGTGTTGGCCTTCCCCTGATGGGGAGGTGGCGCTGAGTCCTCGAAGCACCGGTGGGGGTGCTTGTCTGAGCCGGGACGGGTTCAGGCCTGGGGGAGCACCGGAGGGGGTGCTTGTCTGAGGCCCGGACGGGTTCGGACCGGGGGAAGCTCCCCCGCCGCTGCGGGGGAGACCGGAATTCGTGTGAGCCCGCCTGTAAGCCGGATTCTGTGCCGGTGATGAGCCGGCGGCGGCCATCTATCTAGGCCCGCCGTTGCCGGCGGGCTCGTGCGGCCTACCCGGGACCATCGGGCGGGCCACCCGGTCCCTGTTCGGCCTTGCTCCCGGTGGGGTTTGGCGAGCCGCCGCGGTCGCCCGCGGCGCTGGCGGTCTCTTACACCGCCGTTTCACCCTTGCCTGTGCCGCTCACGCGGCCATCGGCGGTCTGCTCTCTGTTCCACTTTCCGTCGGGTCGCCCCGCCTGGGGGTTACCCAGCACCGTGCCCTGTGGAGTCCGGACTTTCCTCGACACCCGAAGGCGCCGCGGCCGCCCGGCGGGCTCACGACGGAGACGGTAGCGGGACCCTGCCGTCCCGGCCATAGGGAACTCCGGGAGGACTCCGGATCAGCCGGCGACGCGGCGGCCGAGGACCTCCTGGCCGCGGCTGTCGTCCCAGCGCCAGTCGGACCACACCACCAGGAACTCGTCGAGGGCCGAGCCGTAGGCCACGGCGGGGTCGTCCTCGTTCTCGTCGGCGGCCGCGGCGCACACCCGGAAGTCGCCGCCCACCCGGGCACCATCGGCGTCGAGGCGCCGGGCGAAGGTGTCGCCCGTGCGAGCGCCGTAGTCCCTCCAGTCCTCCCACACCACCAGGTACTGTCCGCTGCCGGGGTCGAAGGCCACATCGGGGGTGTACTCGCCGAGTGGGGCTCGGGCACTGACCCGGACATCCCCGGCGGGGCGAGTGCCGTCGGCGGCCACCCGCCGCCCGAAGATGTCCCAGCCGCCGGTGGCGAAGTTGCGCCCGTCCTGCCAAACCACCAGGAACTCGGCATCGCCCTCGTTCCAGGCCAGCGCCGGCGACTGCTGGTGGGCGGCGGCGAGGCGGTTGACCCGGAAGTCGGCACCCTGGTTCTTGCCGCCGGCGGCCACCCGGCGGGCGCGGATGTCGTAACCGTCGGCGGCGGGGGCGTGGCGGCCGTCCTGCCAGACCACCAGGTAGCCGCCCGAGAGGGTGTCGGCGGCCACATCGGGGGCGATCTCCTCGATGTGGGTGACGAAGATGCTGTTCGTCTGCATGCCGTTGGTGCTGATGCGGAGGTCGTCGCCCGAGGGAGCGCCCAGTTCCGTGATCGTGCGTCCGTAGATGTCCCAATTGCGCGTGCCGATGTCACGGGCGTCCTGCCATACCACCAGGTAGCGGCCGGTGACCTGGTTCCAGGCCACCGCAGGAGAGAAGTCGTGGCCCGTGGCGCCGTCACCGCAGATGCGGAACTCGCCTCCGATGGCGGCGCCGGTGGCTTCCAAGCGGCGCCCGTAGATGTCCCGGCCCCGGGCGCCGGAGTCCCGTTCGTCGGCCCACACCACCAGGTACTCGTTGCGGGTGCCGTTCCAAGCCACGGCCGGGGTCACTTCGTGCGAGGTGGAAGCCGGCCCACTGATGCGG
>JALOLI010000151.1 GCA_025456165.1 Acidimicrobiia bacterium
CGATCCGGAGTCGGCTCTCACGACGACGGGTTGTGTCGATCAGAGCATCACGGCCGATCAGCCGGTGACCACCTACTCGTGCTCGGCGACGAGCACCGGGGGGAGTGCTGGGCCGGTCGAAGTGACCGTCAAACGCGACACCACGCCGCCGTCGGTTACGGCAACACCTGATGTGCCCGCGAACGGTTACGGCTGGAACAACACGAGTGTGGTTGTTTCCTACTCGTGCACGGACGGCGGGTCGGGTGTGGATGGGCTTGCCAGTGATCTGGCTTCGGACACGCTGGCTGCGAGTGGGACGGCGACGGGTACCTGTGTCGACCTGGCGGGGAACTCGGCATCTGCCGGCTACACCGCGCAGATCGACAAGGTGGCGCCGACGCTGAGCCCGAGTGTGGCGCCGAATCCGGTGGCGCTGAACGGGACGGCAGTCGCTTCGCCGGGGGCGTCGGACGGTGATTCGGGGATTGCGACGGCAGTCTGTGGCACCCCGGACACCAGCACCCTGGGTGCCCATGCCGTGAGCTGCACTGCCACCGACAAGGCGGGGAACACCGCGTCGGCAAGTGCCTCCTACCTGGTGTCGGCCGTCGCGACCAAGCAGGCTCTGCTGAACACGCTGAACGGCATGCTCGCCACGCCTGGCATTGCCAGGGAGGACGCCAAGCGGATCAACAAGGCGATCGAGGAGATCAACAAGTCGCTGGATGCCAGGTACTGGGAGACGGCGACGACGCTGGATCCCAAGGACGGCGACAAGGTCTTCGACCGTGAGGCGAAGGCGGCGGGTGAGTTGGCCAAGATCGTCAAGGACGGCTCGCTGCTTGCCGGTGCGGTTCAGGCGGTCATCGACTCGATGGTCGCGATCGACCGTGCCCTGGCCGCAGAGGCTATCGCCCTGGCGGCCGGCGGCGACCAGCATGACTTGGACAAGGCCCTCAAGCAGCTCCAGGACGGGGATAGGGAGTGGGCAAAGGGCTTCGACCACGCCGACAACGCCATCCGGATGTACCGGGAGGCCTGGAAGCACGCCCAGAAGGCGCTCAAGAAGGCCTGAACCGACCCTGACCTCGGAGTGGGGGCCCCGGCGGGGCCCCCACCCGCGCCCGGCACTCCCTCGGCTCAGTGATCCAGGCTGCCGGCCGGCGCCACCCACTCGGTGGGCTGGCGGGTCACCCGGGCGATCCGGTCGTAGTCGGCGTCGTAGTGGAGGACGGTGAGCCCGGCCGCCTCGGCTGCAGCTGCGATAACCAGATCGGCGGGTTTGGCTCCCCGGTGCTTGCCCGCCCGGGCCAGCAGCCCGGCGACTTGCAGGGCCCGATCCATGACGGCCGGGGTGGTGGAAGCCGTGGGCAGGGCCCGGCGCTCGGCGACCACGGTGGCGACGTCGCGGGCGCGGGAGGCGTAGACCACCTCCAGGTCGACCAGCCGGCAGGTCCACATGACTCCCGATCGCGCCAGGTCCTCGAGGCGGTCGCCCACGGCCTCCTGCCGAGCACGGGCCAAGACCGACGTGTCCACCAGGTAGCGGTCAGGCATCGGACGCCCTGGGGGAGCGGGCCGCCTCCACCAGAGCCGGATCCAACGCTCCCGCTCCTCTCAGTCGGCGGACGTGGCGCAGGGCCGTGTCCTGGTCCACCAGGCGCTGGAGGGCGATCTCGACGGTCGACCTGATGGTCCCCGCAGCGGCGACGATGCGAGCCCTTTCCAGCAGGCCGTCATCGATGTCGATCAGGCGCTTGGTCATGCGATCGAGTATATATCAGAGCGATCAGGAGATATAGACCCTGCCTGCAGGCGGGACGTATTCCGCGTGTCTCAGCCCGCTGCCCGGGCCGCTCTCCCCTCCCGCGGCAGCAACAGGATCAGCGGCACGCTCAGGTAGGTCACCAGGGCGCTGATCACGAAGGCCCAGCGGAGGCCGGCGGCGTCTCCCAGTGCGCCCACCACCACCGCGGCCGCCGAGGAGATGACGAATACCATCGACAGGTAGACGGCGTTGGCCAAGCCGCGGCTCTCCGGGAAGGACTCCTGCACCAGGGCCATGTAGACCGGGTGCAGCGACACCAGCGTCGCCCCGGCCACGGCGAGGAAGAGGTACCGGGGCCAGCCGTGCAGGGCCACGAAGAGCAGCACGCCGATGGGCCCGGTGAGGACGCCGAAGATCAGCACCGTCCTCCGCCCTACCCGGTCGCTCAGCCAGCCGGCGGCGAGGGTCCCCACCATGCCGGCGGCCAGGAACAGGGTGGCGGCGGCGCCGGCGGCGAACCCGCTGCTCCCCTCCTCTTTGAGCAGCAGCGGGGCGAAGACCCACGGGGCACTCACCGCCATGGCGCGCAGCAGGATCAGGCCGCCCATGAGGACCATGATCCGGCGCATGCGCCCCAGGGAGTGGCGCCAGTGGGGGCGGTCGTCGCCGGACACGGCCTGCAGCGGAGCCTTGCGCAGTTGCAGGTAGAGCAGGAATGAGGCTCCCCAGCCCAGCACCATCAGGAAGCCCAACTCCTTCATGGTGAGGATGGTCAAGGCGGTCGCGGCGAGGACCGGGCCCAGGGCCGAGCCCAGTTCGCCGCCCACCATCCAGAGGCTCAGCCCCCGGCCGAGGTGCCGCGCCGAGAGCCTCCCGGCGGCGGCCGAGCCGACGGCGTGGAAGGCGGCGCTCATGACGCCGGCGGCGGCCAGGAGCATCCCCAGGACGGCGTAGGAGGGGGCCCAGCCCACGAGGCTCATCAGGGTGGCGGTGACCGCCGGGCCCAGGATGACCACCCAGCGCAGGACGAGGCGGTCGGCGAGGTGGCCGAAGACCGGCTGCAGGATCGAGGGGAGCTGGGTGAACGCCGACAGCCATCCGGCCAGAGTGTTGCTGAGGGCGAAGCGCTCCACGAAGTGCGGCAGCAGCACCGGCAGGAAACCTATGTAGGTGTCGTGGGAGGCGTGCCCGGCGGCGAGGGTGACGACCGGGCCCGACTGGAACGAGGCCCCGGCGTCCGCGGTGGCGGGCGCGCTCGTGTCCGGTGCCGGCTCGTCGAGGCTCACGAGGCCGGGAACATAGACCGTCGGGGGGGCGCGGGCGAAACCGGGCGGTCCCCTCCGGCGCCGGGTCCGCTTGCGGTAGGGAGCGGCATGACCCCACACTGGGGCGCATGATCACCATCTCGGAGACCGTCACCACCCCGCGCCCCCGCCCCGAGGTCTTCGCCTACGTGGCCGACTTCACCAAGGTCGCCGAGTGGGACCCCGGCATCCGCTCGTCCGTCAGGGTCGCCGGCGACGGCGGGGTGGGCACCCGCTACGACGTCGGCGCCACGTTCGCCGGCCGGATCGTCCCGATGACCTACGAGGTGATCGAGCACGCCGTCCCCTCTCGGATCGTGCTCCGCGGCCTGGCCGCCACCGTCGAGGCGGTGGATTCCATTTCGTTCGAGGACCTGCCGGCCGGCGGCACCCGGGTGACCTACCGGGCCGACTTCACTCTCAAAGGGGGCCTGCGCCGCTTCGCCTTCCTGATGAAGCCGGTCTTCGGCCGCCTGGGACGCAAGGCCATCGGGGGCCTGGGCGCGGCGCTCAACCGCTGAGACTGGAGGCCGCCCGGGCGCTCAGCGCAGCACGATCAGGGCGTCGGCCGCCACCGGACGGGCGCCGGCCAGGAGCACCGGGTTCACATCGACCTCCTGCACGACCGGGTGGTCGAGGCCGATCTGCCCCAGACCGAGGAGCATCTCCGCCAGCAAGCCTCGGTCGGCGGCCGGCATCCCCCGCACCCCCTCCAGGATCCGCCGCCCGCGGATCTCGTCCATCATGTCGTGGGCGTCGGCAAGGTCCAGAGGGGCGCGGCGGAAGACGGCGTCGCCGAGGGCCTCGGTGAGGATGCCGCCGAGGCCGAACATGACGCAGGGCCCGAAGTCGGGGTCGCGCACCAGGCCCATGGCCAGTTCCCGGCTGCCGGCCACCATTTCCTGGACGAGCACCCCGCCCGGCAGGCCTTCCATGGCCCCGGCGACGGCGTCGTAGGCCGCCAGCAGCGCCGCCTCGTCGGCCCGGCCGAGGCGGACCAGGCCGCGCTCGGTCCGGTGGGGGATCTCGGGCGAGGAAGCCTTCAGCGCCACGGGGTAGCCGATGGCGGCCGCCGCCGGGCCCACCTCCGCCCGGGTGGCGACCAGCACCTCCCGGGTCACCGGCAACCCGTAGGCCGCCAGGACCTGCTTCGCCTCGTGTTCCGCCAGGGCTTGCCGGCCCCGGCCCGCGGCCTCTCGCAGCAGGCGCGCGGTCACCTCGACCCGGTCAGCGCCCATCACGCCTCCCGTAGTAGGCGTTGACGTGGCCGAGGGCCCGCAGGGCCTCGCCGATCGCCCCGAAGACGGGGATGCCCCGCCCCAGGAACTCCTCCCGGGCCCGGGCCATCATCTCGGCCAGGTCGAGGTCGTCGGGGCCCCGCTTCAGGTCGGGCAGCACCATCACCACCGGCTTCCCCGTGTCGGC
>JALOLI010000152.1 GCA_025456165.1 Acidimicrobiia bacterium
GGACACCATCACTGCCCGTCTGCAGAGGGTGGCGCAACTCCGATGCGGGACGGCGGTCCAACTCGTGCAGGACTTCCCGTTCCAAGCGCGCCACCGGCCGCTCCGGGTCGGAGATGTCCCCGCCGCCGCGAGAGCGGCGACCGATGTCGACCGCGTCGCCGCAGAAGCCGACTGCGGCGAGCCGCTCGGCGGGGCCGGGATGACGTGATGGGGGGAGGCACCGTCCGGGGCCCGGTTGTGTAGGGTTGAACCGGCGCGGCGGCGGAGGGTTGATGAGCGAGAGCGACTCCGGCTGGGATCTCCCGGTTGGCTCCGTGGTGCGCCGGGCCGACCTGCACCGCCGCTTCGGAGGCAACGCCCAGGCGGGCATCGCCCCCTGCCGCGACCACCCGCACATCCTGCTCTTCACCGATCCGGCGGCCGGGCCGGAGCACGGCTACTACGCCGAGTGGGCCGAGGACGGCACCTTCCACTACACGGGGCAAGGCCAGCACGGGGATCAGGTCTTCGACCGCGCCAACAAGGCCGTCCGCAGCCACCACGAGCAGGGCCGGTCGCTCCGGCTGTTCGAGACGACCGCTCAAGCCGGCTTCTGCCGGTACCTGGGGGAGTTCGAGGTCGACCCGGTCGACCCGTACCACCTGGACCGGGCCCCCGGGGCGGGTGACCCGGAGCGGCGCGCCGTCATCGTCTTCCACCTGATCCCCGTCGGGCCGGCCTGGTCCTCACGGGAGGACAGCCTGGACCTGGTGGAGCAGCGCTCCCTCGATGTGGCCGATGCGGAAGCCGCCGACGCCGAGCAGCACCTGGCCCGGCCCAACGTCGATACGGTCGAGAAGGAGCGCCGGGAGCGGGAATTGCTGATCCGCTACGCAGAGCACCTGCGCCGCGGCGGGGCCTCGATCACCCGCCGCATCTACCGGGCGGGCTCCGCCCGATCGCTGGCCTGCGACGCCTTCGACGAGACCAACAACGTGCTGATCGAGGCCCGGGCCACCACCGACCGCAACAGCCTCCGCCTCGCCGTCGGGCAGCTGCTCGACTACGCCCGCTTCCACCATCCCCGGCCGGTCCTGCGGGTCGTCCTGGCTCGCGAGCCGGGGCCCGACCTGGCCGGCTACCTGACCGGCCTGGGCATCCAGATCGCCTACCCCGACGACGGGGGGTTCGCCCTGCGGACGTGGTGAGCGAGCGGGCGGCGGCAGGGGGCCGGGCCCGTCGCCCCGGGAACCCTCACCCGATCCGGGTGGCGCTGAACTCGACGATCACGTCGTTCACCGTCAGGTCCACCGCCCGCATGAAGGCCAGGAACGGCTCGCTGTCCAGGGTCCCCGCCACCGCCCCGCGCTCGCGAGTGGTGAACTGCCACATGCGGTAGGGATTGCCGATGTTGCCCCCTTCGGCGGGGAAGTCGATGGTCAGCGGCAGCTCCTGCCCGGCGACCTGCACCGTTCCGGTGCCTTCGCCGCCGAGGGGGATCTCCAAGGTGACCGCCTGCTCCTGCCCGGCGATCTCCATGGTGCCCTCGAAGGTGAAGGTGGTGGCGATCAGCCGGGGCGAGAAGGCGCAGCCGGAGATCGTGCCCGAGATGGTGCCGAAGCCCTGGGCGCCGCCGCCGGCGAACATCTGCAGCGACAGCTCCATGGCCACCATGTAGGCGCCGCCGGTGACCCGGCCTTCTTCGGCCGTCAGCTCGAAAGCCGAGATCAGAGGGTTGCCTTCCCCCTGGCTGCCCGACGAGGTGACGAAGATGGGGGTGGCGGTCATCTCGCCGGCCCAGCGACCGTCGGCGAAGCCCTCCCCGCCGAAGTCGGTCATCTCCACCGAGACGATGATGGGACCGCCGTTCGCCGCAGCCACGGCCAGCGCAAGGGTGTCGGAGCCTTCGGGGAGCGGCGGCTCCGCCGGGTCGCAGGTGCAGCCCTCCTCCCGCAGGCAGAAGGTGCCGGCGAAGGCGCCGGTGAAGGGACTGTGGTCCTTGCCCTCGAACTGGACCGCTCCGAAGGGGGCGTCCACGCGGATCTCGGCGAGGTCTCCCTCGAGGTTCAGGATCCAGCTGCCCCGGCTGTAGGCCGCCAAATTGGTTTCCCGCTCAAAGGGGTTGTCCGGCGAGGCAGATTCCAGGTTGCGCAGCCGGGCCGGGGGCACATCGGGCGAGCCCAGCTGCCAGAACGGGGCCAGGTCCAGGCTGGGGGACTCGTTGGCGTGCACGTCGGTGGTGGCCAGCCACTGCATCACTTCGCCCGGCGCCAGCCCGGTAGCGGCCAGCGCCTCCACGTTGCCCACCCCCCACATCGCCGGCAGCACTCCCCAGGGGTTGATGCCCGCCTGCTCCAGCGCCCAGTAGAGGCCGGCCGCCGGGTAGTCGTGGGCGAACACCGTCCGGGTGTGGCCCTCGATCCAATTGCGGAAGAACCCGTCCGTCGTTCGGTTCGTGCCCCCGATGCGGGCTCCCACCCACTCGGCCTGGCCCTCGACGATCCAGTCCTGCCAGGCGCCGGCGTCGCCGGCGTCGTACTGGAAGCAGTGGAAGACCTCGTGAGCCACGGTGGAAGGGAGGGTCCAGTCGTCGGCGACTGTGTCGGTGCGGAAGCGCATGCGGCACGTGGACACCCCGTCGATGTCCACCGGAAGGGTGTCCCCGACGACTGCGACCACGGTGCCGTCGGCGAGGGTGACCGTCCCCAGGTCGTCCTGGACGATCACCCGGATGGGGAGGTTCAGGGGCCGGCCGCCCAGGTTGGCTTTGATCTGTTCGGCGCTGCTCAGGGCGAGGGCGGTGATGGACGCCTCCAGCTCCGAGGTGCCGGTTTGCGCGAGCACGGAGGGGCGGTAGGCGGCGAGCGCCCCGTTGGGGGCATCGCCGGCCGCCTGCGGGGCCGGGAGATCGAGGTAGCCGGCGACCGCCGCCTGCTGCTCCGGGGTCAACTCGCCCCATACGCGCAGGATGTTGCGCGCCGCCAGTGTGCCGTCGTGGGCGCGTACCGCCGGCAGGCGGCTCGGGTCGGCGCCGGGCACCGGTCCGTAGAGCGCGGCGAACAGGTCGAGGACGACCTGAGTCGGCAGGTAGCCGTCCGCCGCCCGGGCTTCGGCGAGGTGCTCGGTGGCCGCGGTCAGCGCCTCGTCATCGAGAGGGGAGGCGGCGTTGGTGGTAGAGGTGATCGAGGAGTCGCTTCCGGGGATGCTGGTGCCCGAGCTGCCGTCGTCTCCGCAGGCAGTGACCAGGAGGGCGAGCAGCAGCAAGGGGAGGATCCACCGGCGCAGGCGTGAGGTCTGGCTCATGGGGGCGGCACAGTAGGTGGCGGCGCTCGCCTACCTGAGGGGCTGGGCTGGGCTCTTCCGGGCTGGTGGGGCGACTCCTCCGCCGGGGTGGTGTGCCCCGCCTTCAGACGCTGATGACCACCTTGCCCCGGACGTGCCACGTCTCCAGGTGACGGAAGGCGTCGGCGACCCCGCTCAACGGGTAGGCCCGGTCGATCACCGGCCTGAGGCTGCCCGCCTCGATGAGCCCTTTGAGGGCGAGCAGGTCCACCCGGCTCGGCTGGGAGACGAAGGTGGTCAGCTTCTGGCTCACGAACGGGGAGATCACCGTCATCCTGGCGAGGAACCCCACCGGCCCCAGCCACCGGTTCTCCGCCTGCCCGTAGGAGGCCAGGTACATCGCCTTGGGCTCCAGGGCCCGCCGGTACTCGGAGAGCTTGCGGTTCCCCACGTTGTCGAGCAGGAAGTGATAGCGCTGCGCCCCGGCGGTGAAGTCCTCGCGGGTGTAGTCGACGACGTGGTCGGCCCCCAGCGACCGCACCAGGTCCACATTGGCGGTGCTGCACACGCCGGTGACCTCGCCGCCGAAGGCCTTGGCGATCTGCACGGCGAGGGTGCCGACCCCGCCCGAGGCCCCGTTGATCAGCACCCGCTGTCCCGGCTGGACCTTCCCCTGGTCCCGGACGGCCTGCAGGGCGGTGAACCCGGCGAGGGGCACCGCGGCCGCCTCCTCGAAGGTCAGATTGACCGGCTTGGGGGCGATCTGCCCTTCGCCGACGACTGCGTATTCGGCGAACGCCCCGGCGGCCGTCTGCCCGTACACCTCGTCACCCGGACGGAACCCGGTCACCGCCTTGCCCACCGCCTCGACCTGCCCGGCGAGGTCGGCGCCCAGGATGCGGAACTTGGGCCGGCGCACCCCGAACGCCGGCCGGAACAGCCGGGGGAGGCCGGTGAGGAAGTGCCAGTCGTAGGGGTTGACCGACGAGGCCCGGACCCGGACCAGCACCTGGTCGTCTGCGGGCACGGGTGCTTCGACCTCTTCGAGTCGCAGCACGTCGGGGGTGCCGTACCGATCGATGACGATGGCCTTCATGTCGCTCCTGTTCGCCGGCTCGCGGCACCGGGACTCTCCGGCGCACCCCGCAGGCATCCTATGCGGGCGGTCCCGGCTACTGCTCGATCGGCCGGGGGGC
>JALOLI010000153.1 GCA_025456165.1 Acidimicrobiia bacterium
GGGTTGCTCGGCGCGGGGGTGCGGGTGCACCACGCCGACGACGACGAGAAGGTGGTGGCCTTCCACCGCTGGGAGGCCGGCGGCCCGAGGGATGATGTGGTGGTTGTGGCCAACTTCTCCCAGCAGGCCTACCCGGCGTACAGCGTCGGCTTCCCCCGCGGAGGGTGGTGGCGGGTCCGCTTCAACAGCGACTGGGCGGGGTACGACCCGTCCTTCGGCGGCCCGCACGCCTACGACACCGAAGCCCTGCCGGGCGAGCGCGACGGCCTCCCCTTCTACGGCGATGTGGGCATCGGGCCCTACAGCGCGTTGATCCTGTCACAGGACGAGTGAGCCCTGCCTGCCTCTCCCGCGGGAGCGGGAGAGGCGCGGCCGCCGCAGGCGGCTGCGGAGAGGGAAGCGCAGTTCTATGGCCCGAGGAGAGAGGGGAGACGCTAGGGCCTTTGGCCCGAGCAGAGGGGGGAGCATCTCAATCGGCGGTTGCCGCGCTTCTCGGGCTGCAAGCCCCGCGGCTCAGGCTCCGGGTTCGGCGGCGCGGCGCGGCCCGGTGGGGATCAGCAGCACGGCGGCGGAGGCCACCACGGCTGCTCCGGCCAGCACCAGCCGGGGCACCAGGCCCTGCAGCAGGAAGGCCCCGCTCACGCCGAAGGACACCGCCATGACGGCCAGGACGACTGCCTTGACCCGGAGGGGCATCACCGCACCGGAACGGAAGGGGGCGATGATCCGCCCCAGGCGGGGGTGGCCCAGCAGCCAGCGGTAGAGGCGTTCGGAAGACCGGGCGAAGCACCAGGCGGCAAACAGCAGCGGGCCGAGCGTGGGGACGAGAGGCAGGAAGATCCCGGCCACGCCGATCGCCACCGCCCCCAACCCGGCCGCCACGAGGACCGGCCTCAGCCAGACCGGGGAGCGGTTGGGCGTTTCCACACCGGAGAGACTACGGAGGGGCCTCGCTCAATGCGCCCCGGCCCGGCGCGGCCCTTGCCGGTACGATCGCCGGGTGCATCTCCATCTCCTCGACGGCACCTACGAGTTGTTCCGCAACTACTACGGGGCGCCCAAGCGGGCCGGGCCCGGGGGGACCGAGCTGGGCGCGGTGGCCGGCCTGGTGGCGGGGACCCTCAGCCTGGTCCAGGAAGGCGGCGTGACCCACCTGGGAGCCGCCTTCGACACCGTCATCCGCTCCTTCCGCAACGACCTCTTCCCCGCCTACAAGACTGAGGCCGGGGTCCCTCCCGACCTGCTGGCCCAGTTCCCCATCGCCGAGGAAGGCCTCGAGGCGATCGGGGTGGTGGCCTGGCGGATGACCACCTACGAGGCCGACGATGCCCTGGCCACCGCCGCCGCCCGGTTCGCCCCCGAGGTGGAGCAGGTGGTGCTGATGAGCCCCGACAAAGACCTGGCGCAGTGCGTGCGCGGGCACCACATCGTGGGCTACAACCGGCAGAAGGGGGCCTTCATCGACGAGGCCGGGGTCTGGGAGAAGTTCGGCGTCGCCCCCGAGTCGATCCCCGACTACCTGGCGCTGGTAGGTGACAGCGCCGACGGGTTGCCGGGGGTGCGGGGGTGGGGGGCCAAGACCACGGCGGCAGTCCTCGCCGTGTATCCCCACCTCGAGGACATCCCCCTGGAGGCCTCGCTGTGGAAGCCCGCCGTGCGCGGGCCGGAGCGCCTGCCTGGAGGATCTGGAGTGGCGCGGGGTGCCCCGGGAGCCGTTCCTTGCATTCTGCGAACGTCGGGGCTTCGGCGGCCTGCGCGAGCGGCCGCGGCGCTGGAGGGAGTAAGGCCTCTCCCGCGGGGGCGGGAGGGGCGCGTCCGGCGCAGCCGGGCACGGGGAGGGCAGCGGGGCGCCGGAGAGGTTCATGCCGGGTTCACGCTGCGGTGCGGCCGGCGTCACCCCTCCGGCTTAGCGTCTCAAAGTGGGCCGCCAATTCCCCGCCGTCCCTAGCATCAGCCGGTGCCGGCGGGGCCGAGCCCGCCGGGGCGTTACGACGAGGAGACCCAGATGACCGATCAGGGCGACAAGGGCCGGACAGACGAGTTCCGGGTTAAGGGCGAGGAGTTGCTCGCCAAGGTGAAGGAACTCATCCGCGAAGGCAACATCCGGCGCATCATCATCGACAACGACGAGGGCAAGACGCTCATCGAGATCCCCATGACGATCGGGGTCGTCGGGGCGCTGCTCCTGCCGGCGCTGGCCGCCGTCGGCGCCGTGGCGGCGCTGGTGACCAACTGCACCATCCGGGTAGAGCGGCGCGAAGGCACGCTGTGACCGCCGCTGCTCGCGTCGAGAATGCCCGCAAGGTCTACGGCGAGGGCGACGCTGCGGTCTGCGCTCTCGATGACATGACGGTGGCTTTCGAAAAGGGCCGCTTCAGCGCCATCATGGGCCCCTCGGGGTCGGGCAAGTCCACCCTGCTGCACTGCATCGCCGGCCTGGACGATCTCACTTCGGGCAGCGCCTACATCGGCGACGTGCGTCTCGGCGACCTCAAGGACCGTGCCCTGACCTTGTTGCGGCGGGAGAAGGTGGGGTTCATCTTCCAGGCCTTCAACCTGATCCCCACCCTGGATGCCGCCGAGAACATCACCCTGCCCATCGACATCGCCGGCGGCGAGGTCGACCGCCCCTGGTACGACATGGTGGTGGACACCGTCGGGTTGCGCGACCGCCTCAGCCACCGTCCGTCGGAGTTGTCCGGCGGGCAGGTGCAGCGCGTCGCCGCCGCCCGGGCCCTGGTGTCGCGGCCGGAGATCGTCTTCGCCGACGAGCCCTCGGGGAACCTGGACTCGAAGTCGAGCGACGAACTGATGCGCTTCCTGCGCCGCGCCGTGGACGAGTTCGGGCAGACCATCGTGATGGTCACCCACGACCCCAGGGTGGCGGCGTTCTCCGATCGAGTGGTCTTCCTCGCCGACGGGCGCTGCATCGACGAGATGCTGGAGCCGACGGCGGAGGGCATCCTCGATCGCATGAAGGCCCTGGGGGGCTGAGGTGCTGCGCCTCGCCCTCAAGGGCGCCCTGGGGCACAAGGCCCGCCTCTTCCTCATGGCGATGGCCATCATCCTCGGCGTCGCTTTCATCGCCGGCTCTTACGTCTTCACCGACACCCTGAAAGCCGCTTTCGACGTGCTGTTCGAGCAGGACAGCAACGTCGATGTGGTGGTGCGGGCCGACGTGCAGTTCGGCTTCGACACCGGGCGCGTGCCGGCTTCGCTGGTCGAGGTGGTGGAAGGAGTCGGCGGGGTGGAGCGGGTGCTGCCCTCGGTGCAGGGGACGGCTCAGCCGCTGGACAAAGACGGCAAGCCGATCGGCGGCACGGGCCCGCCCAATCTGGCCTTCTCGTGGACCGAGGCCGAAGCCGAGCTGACCGAGGTGGTGCTGCGCGAGGGCCGGGCCCCGCAAGGTGCCACGGAAGTGGCCATCGACGTCTTCACCGCCGACAAGTACGGCTTCGCCCTCGGCGACCCGATCAGCATCCTCCTGCCCAACACTGTGGGGGAGTTCACCGTGGTGGGCACCGCCGGCTACGGCGACGCCGACAACCTGCTGGGCGCGACGGTGGTCCTCTTCGACCTGCAGACCGCCCAGGTGGCCCTCAACTTCGGCGAGGAGTACAGCCAGTTGGCCGTCGTGGCCGCTCCGGGGGCCGACCCCGACGCGGTGCGAATGGCGATCGAAGCCGTCCTGCCCGAGGGGACCGAGGCGATCACCGCGGCCGAGCAGATCGAGGAGGGGCGCGAGGGGGTGGAGACCGCGGTCGGCTTCTTCAACACCGTGCTGCTGGCCTTCGCCGGCATCGGCATCTTCGTGGGGGCCTTCCTCATCCAGAACACCTACCGCATCGTCGTGGCGCAGCGCACCCGGGAACTGGGCATGCTGCGCGCCGTGGGAGCCACCGGCCGCCAGGTCACCTGGATGGTGATCCTGGAGGCGCTGATCGTGGCGCTGCTGGCGTCGGCGGTCGGTGTCGGGGTCGGCGTGCTCCTCGCCGTCGGCCTCCGGGCCCTGCTGGGGGCGTCCGGCATCGACTTCCCGCAGGGGGCGCTGACCGTGGCTCCCCGGACGGTGATAGTGGGGATGGTGGTGGGCACGGTGGTGACCGTGGCCTCGGCCATCCTCCCCGCCCGCAAGGCCTCGAAGATCCCGCCGGTCGCCGCCCTGCGCGAGCTGGAATCGACCTACTACAAGTCGCTGCGGCTGCGCGCCGCCGTCGGCGCCGGGATCGTGGCGCTGGGCGTGGCCCTGCTGCTGGTGGGCCTCTACACCTCGGTATGGAGCCCGCTGGCGGTGACCGGCATCGGGGCCGGGGTGACCTTCATCGGGGTGTCGACGGTGGCGCCGCTCTTCGCTCGCCAGTTCGGGCGGGTGGCGGGCAGTCCGCTGCCCCGGGTCTACGGGGTGGTGGGCCGCCTGGCCCGGGAGAACGCCGTCCGCAAGCCGCGGCGCATGGCGGCCACCGCTTCGGCCCTGATGATCGGGGTGGCCCTGGTGACCATCGTGGCCACCATCGTCGCTTCGGCGAAACAGAGCATCGAGGGCACGGTGCGCGACGAGGTCATCGCCGAGTACCAGGTCCAGCCCGCCTCGCAGGGCAACCCCTTCGCCGGGGGCCTCAGCCCCGAGATCGCCGCCCGCCTGCGAGACCTTCCCGAGGTGGCGGTGGCCTCGGTCTATCGGCTCGGGGAGTTCCGCGAGCCCGGCGGGGAGGACGTGGGGACCGGCTACGGCCCGCAGTCGGGCATCAGCTATCTGATCGGGGTGGACGAAGGCACGGATGATGTGGTGCGCCTGGGGATCTCCGCCGGGGACTTCGCCGGTTTGTCGGCGCCCAATACGGTGATGCTCCACGAGGACTTCGCCACCGAGGAGGGTCTGGCGGTGGGAGACGCCTTCCCGATCGAGTTCCCCGACGGGGCCCTGGTGGATCTGGAAGTGGTGGCCCTGTTTGGGGCCGACCTGTTCCAGACCCAGGTGGTGATCTCCCTCGACTCGTTCACCACCCACTACGAGTGGAACCTGGACCAGATGGTGATGGTGCTGCTGGCCGAGGGGGTCGATCCCGAGACGGCCCGGCCTGCCCTGGAGGCCGTGGTCGCCGACTATCCCAACGCCAAGCTGAACAATGCCGAGGAGTACATCGACGAGGTCGCTTCGCAGCTCGACCTGTTGCTCAACGTGCTCACCGGGATGCTGGCCATGGCCATCGTGATCGCCCTGCTCGGCATCGCCAACACGCTGGCCCTGTCGATCATGGAGCGCAAGCGGGAGATCGGGCTGCTGCGGGCGGTGGGCATGACCCGCCGCCAGGTGCGCCGCATGATCCGCTGGGAGGCGGTGCTCATCGCGGTCTTCGGGGCGGTCATCGGCATGGTCGTGGGGGTCGGCCTGGGGGTCGCGGTGGTGGCCGCCATCGGCAGCGGCATCACCCTGGCCTTGCCCTGGGCCAACCTGGCGCTCTACCTGGTGGCGGCCGCCCTCGGGGGCATCCTGGCCTCGATCGTCCCCGGCTGGCGGGGCTCGCGCCTCGACGTCCTAGACGCCATCGCCTACGAGTGAGAGAACTCACCGGGGGGCCGGTCCCGGCCGGCCCCCCGCGCGGTGGGTCGTGCTTTCAGTTGCCGCCCGGCGACGCGATGTGTCCCCAGCCGTCGAGGAGGCCGCGCAGGGCGGCGACGAACTCCAGGGGCCGGTCCACCAGCAGGTGGTGGTGGGCCTCGGGGATCGAGATCACCGGGGCCTCCGGGCCCATCATCTCGGCCGTGTAGGCGGCGACGTCGGGGGGGACGATCGCGCTGTGCTCCCCGTGGATCAGGGCCAGGCGGCAGCGCGCCTGGGCCAGCCGCTCCCCCATAGGGTGGCGGGGTCGGCGGAAGACGACCGGGTCGAACTTCCAGGTCCAGCCCCCCGACAATTCCCGTACCGAGTGGCCGGCGACGTGGTTCACGAGGAAGGGGTGGAGGATGGGCTGCTCGGGCAGCAGGCGGAACCGGGCCAGGGCCTCCGCCCGGGTGGGGTAGACCCGCGGGGAGCGGACGGCCCAGGCTCGGGAGCCCTC
>JALOLI010000007.1 GCA_025456165.1 Acidimicrobiia bacterium
CTGGGGGACCGGCTGGGGGAACTGGCGATGCCCGTGCTCCTGGCGGTCGGAGGCGACGACCCCAAGTACGCCGCCCTGGCGGAGGACATGGGGCGCCGCCTCCCCCGGGCGATGGTGGCCGTGGCCCCCGGGGCGGGGCATGCGCTGGTGGGGGAGCAGCCGGCCGACGTGGCCGCCCTACTGGCCGGGTGGTCGGCCTCGCGGTAGTGGTAATCGAACAGGTGTTCGACTAGTCTGGGGCCCCTCATGGCGATAAGATCACAACGCGGTAGTTCCCATCCTTTGCTGTCACACCCCGTCCGTACTGTCGGAGTGCAGTCACTTCAAGAAGGAGCGCCAGTGGAACGGGACAAGTCCCTCGACATGGCCATCACCCAGATCGAGCGGCAGTTCGGCAAGGGCGCCATCATGAAGCTCGGGTCCGATCCGATCTGGTGCAGCCGATAGCGGCCATCTCGACCGGGGCTCTCGCCCTCGACATCGCGCTGGGCATCGGGGGCGTCCCCCGGGGCCGCATCGTGGAGATCTTCGGGCCGGAGAGCAGCGGCAAGACCACGCTGGCCCTGCACATCATCGCCGAGGCACAGCGCAACGGCGGCATAGCGGCCTTCATCGACGCCGAGCACGCCCTCGACCCCATCTATGCCCGAGCGCTGGGGGTGGACATCGACGAGTTGCTCATCTCTCAGCCCGACACCGGCGAACAGGCCCTCGAGATCACCGACATGCTGATCCGCTCCGGCTCGCTCGACGTGGTGGTCATCGACTCGGTGGCCGCCCTCGTCCCACGCGCCGAGATCGAAGGCGAGATGGGCGACCAGCACGTGGGCCTGCAGGCTCGCCTCATGTCCCAGGCGCTGCGCAAGCTCGCCGGCACCATCAGCCGCTCCAATACCACGGCCATCTTCATCAACCAGATGCGCGAGAAGATCGGCGTCATGTTCGGCAACCCGGAGACCACGCCGGGGGGCCGGGCGCTCAAGTTCTACGCCAGCACCCGCCTCGACATCCGCCGCATCGAGACCATCAAGGAAGGCAACGAGGCCATCGGCAACCGCGTGCGGGTCAAGGTGGTCAAGAACAAGGTGGCCCCGCCTTTCCGCCAGGCCGAGTTCGACGTCATGTTCGGGGGCGGCATCTCCCGGGAGGGCAGCCTGCTCGACGTGGCGGTGGACTACGACGTCGTCCGCAAGAGCGGGGCCTGGTACACCTACGACGGCGACCAGCTGGGCCAGGGCCGCGAGAACGCCAAGCGGTTCCTCCGGGAGAACCCCGAGGTGGCCGTGCAGTTGCAGGCTCGGGTGCTGGCGGCGGTGGGCCTGGCGGCCACGGAAGGGGCGCCCAAGCGACGCGTCTCCCGGTCGGCGGGGGCCACTGCCGGGGCCGATGACGGCGAGGACACTGGGGCCGATTGACGCGGGACCGCGTCGTCGCGGGCTTCCACCGCTTGGAATGCGAAGGGGGTACCATCCCTTCACAACGCGCACACGACTGGGCTTGGCCCCAGGACGGAACCCAACTGTGATCGAGAACCGGGCCCGGAGACCCGAGGAGGCTTTGGACTAGGCGAGTCAGACCGACGGAGCGTGGTTGTGTGTGCGTCGAACCCTCGACCGGGTTCGACGCTTTTGTCTTCCGGGCCCCTTGAGGAGGGAACATGATGACCGCAGCGGTGGTAGCGGGAGCCGCCGTAGTGGCCCTGGTGGTCGGGCTGTTCGCCGGCCGAGCCCTCCAGCGCCGGCGGCAGGGGCTGGCGGCGAACAGCGCCGATGGTGTGGTATCGGAGGCTCGTCGCCGAGCCCATGAGATCTTGAGCCGAGCCGACGAGGAGGGCCGGGCCAAGGCCCAGGCTTTTCGCGAACGTGAGGAAGCCGGCCTCGAACATCGCCGCCTGGAGATCGGAGTCCACGAGCAGCGCATGGAGCAGCGCGAGGCCACCCTCGAGCAGCGGGCGGCCAACCTAGCGCAACGGGAGAGCATGCTGCTGCAGCGGGAGCGGGACGCCGGCGACGCGCGCCTTGAAGCGGAGCGACTGCGCGAGCAGGCCCGCCTCGATTTGGAGCAGGTGGCGGGCTTCGACGCCAGGGCGGCCAAGGAGCAGCTGTTGCGCCGGGTCGAGGACGAGGGCCGGCGCGACGCCATGGTGCTGCTGCGCGACCTCGAGGTGAAGGCTCGCGAGGAGGCCGACCGGCGCGCCCGGCGCATCCTGACTTCGTCCATCCAACGGCTGGCCTCCGAAGTGGTCACCGAGACCACGGTGTCGGTGGTGCCCCTGCCCTCCGACGACATGAAGGGCCGCATCATCGGTCGTGACGGCCGGAACATCCGAGCCTTCGAGGCGGTCACCGGGGTCAACATCATCGTCGACGACACGCCGGAGGCGGTCGCCCTGTCGGCGTTCGACCCGGTGCGGCGCGAGGTGGCCCGCCTGGCACTGGAGAGGCTCATCGCCGACGGCCGCATCCACCCGGCGTCCATCGAGGACGCCTACGAGAAGGCCCTGGCCGAGGTCGAGCAGAGCGTGCGCGACGCCGGGGAGTGGGCGATGCTCGAAGTGGGCATCACCCGCATGCACCCCGAACTGGTGAACCTGCTCGGCCGCCTGAAGTACCGCCTTTCCTACGGGCAGAATGTGCTGCACCACCTGGTGGAGACGGCCAAGGTGGCGGGGATGCTGGCCTCCGAGATCGGGGCGGATCCGGCTCAGGCCCGGCGCGCCGCCTTCCTGCACGACATCGGCAAGGCGGTGAGCCACGAACTGGCCGGGTCGCACGCCATGGTCGGCGCCGAGATCGCGCGCCGCTTCGGGGAGGACCCGGCCGTGGTGCACGCCATCGAGGCGCATCACAACGAAGTCGAGCCGCGCACGCTGGCTGCGGTCATCGTGCAGGCCGCCGACAGCGTGTCGGCCGCCCGGCCCGGAGCGCGTCGCGAGGCGGTGGAGTCCTATGTGCACCGCCTCGAGCAGATCGAGCAGATCGCCGGGGCGTTCAAGGGCGTCGACCGGGTCTTCGCCATGCAGGCCGGGCGCGAGGTCCGGGTAGTGGTCGACCCCGGGGAGATCGACGACCTGGGCGCCGGCGACCTGGCGCGCCGCATCTCGCGCCGTCTGGAGGAGGACCTGCAGTACCCGGGCCAGATCCAGGTGACCGTCATCCGCGAACTGCGCGCCACCGACTACGCCCGATGAGCCTGAGCGTGGCCCCACCCGTCCGGGCTCCGGGCCGGGTGCCGGCCCGGGTGGGGCGGCGCTACCTGGTGCGCACTTTCGGGTGCCAGATGAACGAGCACGACAGTGAGCGGGTTGCCGGGCTCTTCGCCGCCGACGGGATGACCGTCGCGGGCGGCCTGGACGAGGCCGACGTGGTCTTCCTGAACACGTGCTGCATCCGGGAGAACGCCGACGACCGCCTCTACGGCACCCTGGGCCACCTCAAGGCGGCCAAGAAGCGCCGCCCGGGGTTGCGCATCGTGGTGGGGGGATGCCTGGCGCAGAAGGACCGCGAGCTGGTCCGGGAGCGGGCCCCCTGGGTCGACGTCGTGTTCGGCACCCACAACCTGCACCGGGTGTTGGAACTGCTCGACCACGCCGACGAGTGGGGCCCCATCACCGAGATCCAGGAGAGCGCCGCCGAGGCCGACGGCTTCCCCTCCGACCTTCCCGCCCAGCGCGAACTGGCCCACTCGGCCTGGGTGACGATCACCGTGGGCTGCGACAACGCCTGCACCTTCTGCATCGTGCCCATCGTGCGCGGCCCCGAGGTGAGCCGGCGCCCCGGGGAGATCATCGAGGAAGTGGGCCGCCTCGCCGCCGACGGAGTGGTCGAGGTGACCCTCCTCGGCCAGAACGTCAACTCCTACGGGCGCGACCTGGGGGTGGACGGGCGCCGCCGCCCGGTGTTCGCCGATCTGCTGCGCCGGGTGGGCGAGGTGCCCGGCATCCGCCGGGTGCGCTTCACCAGTCCTCACCCCAAGGACATCCGGGAGGATGTGGCCCGGGCCATGGCCGAGACGCCGGCGGTCTGCGAGCACCTGCACCTGCCGCTGCAGTCGGGCAGCGCCCGGGTCCTCCGAGCCATGCAGCGGGGCTACACCCCGCGCCGGTTCCTCGACCGCCTGGCGATGATGCGCTCCGCCGTGCCCGGCCTGGCCGTGACCACCGATGTGATCGTCGGCTTCCCCGGGGAAACGGAAAGCGACTTTGCGGCCACGCTGCAGGTCATGGAGGAGGCCGGCTTCGACGGCGCCTACATGTTCCTGTACTCGCCCCGGCCGGGCACCCCGGCGGCAGTCATGGAGGGGCAGGTCGATCCGGCGGTGGCGGGGGAGCGGTTCTCTCGCCTGGCCGACCTGCAGCAGCGCCTGTCGCTCGCTCGCAACCAGGAGATGGTGGGCCAAACCGTCGAGGTGCTCGCCGAGGGCCCGAGCCGCAAGGACCCGGGGATGGCCACCACCCGCACCCGGACCAACAAGGTGGTGCACCTCGCGGGGGAGTTCGCGCCGGGGACCTTCCTCCGGGCCCGGATCGAGCGGGCCGCTCCCAGCCACCTGGTCGGGAGGTTGGCGCCCTGAGACCCATCGCCGCCCTCCTGGGGCCCACCGCCTCGGGCAAGACCGAGGCGGCCCTGGCAGTGGCGGAGGCGGTGAGGGCGGAGATCTTGTCGGTCGACTCCATGCAGGTCTATCGGGGCATGGACGTGGGCACGGCCAAGCCCACGCCGGAGGAGCAGGCTCGGGTCCGGCATCACCTGCTCGACCTGGCCGATCCGGCGGCGCCCTTCTCCGTGGCCGAGTTCCAGCGGGCCGGCCGGGCAGTGCTGGCCGACCTCGAGCGGCGGGGGGTGCCGGCGCTCATCGTGGGGGGATCGGGGCTCCACTTCCGAGCGCTGGTCGATCCCCTGGAGTTCCCGCCGCACGACCCCGGGGTGCGCCGCGAGGTGGAGGCCCTGGCACCGGCGGAGGCCCGGGCCGAACTGCTGTCCGTCGACCCACAGGTGGGCGATTGCCTGGACCTGGCCAACCCCCGCCGGGTTTCCCGGGCGCTGGAGGTGTGGCGTCTCACGGGCCTCACTCC
This sequence comes from Acidimicrobiia bacterium, assembly GCA_025456165.1. Next base: position 5,075 of record JALOLI010000007.1, read on the forward strand.
CACGGCTCGCGCCGGCAGCGAGGCGGCGGCCGCAGTGCGGGCCTACCGACCGCTGCTGCCGGTGGTGGCGGTGGGTTTCGACCCGGGAGTCGCTCTGCGGGTGCGGGTCGAGGCCCGGCTCGATGGAATGCTGGGGGCGGGCTTGCTCGACGAGGTGCGGCGCCTCGCTCCGGCCCTCGGGCTGACGGCTTCCCAGGCGGTGGGGTACAAGCAGTTGCTGCCGGTGGTGCGGGGGGAGGCGACGCTGGAGGATGGCCGGGCCCGGGCCCTGGCGGCCACCCGGGCGCTGGCGGGCAGGCAGCGCACCTTCTTCCGGCGCGATCCACGCCTGCGGTGGCAGGAGTGGGATGATGATCCGGCGCGGCGGGCGGCTGCCGCCCGGACGGTGTTCGAGGAGGCGGGATGGACTTCGTGAAGATGGAGGGCCTGGGCAACGACTTCGTCGTCGGGCGCGGCCCTCTGTCCCCATCGGCCGCCGACGTAGCCGCCTGGTGCGACCGGCGCCGGGGCATCGGGGCCGACGGCCTGCTGGTGGTGACCCCTCTGGGCCCCGATCGGGTCCGCATGCAGTACTGGAACGCCGACGGGTCCCCGGCCGAGATGTGCGGCAACGGCCTGCGCTGCGTGGGCCGCTACGCCGTGGCCGAGGGCCTGGTGGCCGGGCCGGACGTGACCGTCGAGACTGCGGTAGGAGACCGGCCGGTGCGGGTGGGCGGCACCGCGGTGCGGGCCCTGGTGGGGGAGTTCTCCGAGACTGCCATCCCGCCCTTCGACCTGGCCGGCTATCACCTGGAGTCGGTCTCCATGGGCAATCCGCACGCGGTGGCCTTCGTGGGCGATTGCTACGCCGTGCCGGTGGCGGCGGTCGGGCCCATCGTGGAGGGCGATCCGCACTTCCCGCAGCGCACCAACGTGGGCTTCGCCACCGTGGTCTCGTCGCGCCGACTCGATCTGCGGGTGTGGGAGCGGGGATCGGGGGAGACCCTGGCCTGCGGGAGCGGCGCCGCCGCGGCCGCCGCCCTGGCGCATCGACGCGGGCTCACCGGGCCGAAGGTAACGGTGATGCTCCCCGGCGGGCCGCTGGAGGTGGAGGTCGAGGGCGACCTGGTCTGGATCGAGGGCCCGGCGGTGATGGTGTTCCGGGGTGTGATCTAGCGGCGGCTCGGGGGGCCCGCGAATGGGTGCGTCTCAGGGCCGGATGCCGCCCGACCGTCGGCCGGCATCCGGCGAGGGGCGGCGGCCTATCGGCGCACCCCCTCAGCGCAGCCGGCGCAGGACGGCCACCACCCGGCCCAGCACCTGGACTCCCTCGGTGAACACCATGGGCTCGTAGGCCGGGTTCGCCGGCACCAGGGTGACCTTCCCGGAGCTGCGCCGCAGGCGCTTGACGGTGGCCTCTTCGCCGTCGATGAGCGCGGCCACGATGTCGCCGTCGTCGGCGTCGGCCTGGCGCCGGATCACCACGAGGTCGCCGTCGTGGATGCCGTCGCCGACCATGGAGTCCCCTCGCACCCGGAGCATGAAGACCGGGTCGTTGCCCACGATCTGGGTGGGCAGGGGGAGGATGTCTTCGATGTCCTCCTCGGCCAGGATGGGGGAGCCGGCGGCGATGCGGCCCAGCAGGGGGACGTCGCGGACCGGGGCGCGGCGCAGGTCGGGCTGGACCCGCCCGGGGGCGGTCACCTCGATGGCCCGGGGCTTGGAGGGGTCGCGGCGCAGGTAGCCGCTCTTGACCAGGGCGGAGAGATGGCTGTGAACGGTGGAGGGGGAGTTGAGCCCCACGGCTTCGCCGATCTCGCGCACCGATGGCGGGTAGCCGCGCTCCTGCACGGTGTGCAGGATGAGATCGAGGATCTGTCGCTGGCGGTCGCTGATGTCGCTGGCGGGCATTGGGCGCCTCCCCGGTGTCTTCCGGGAAGTCAGATTAACCGGCGGGGACGGCTGAGGCAAACATATGTTCGCCTTGACGAGCGAACAGGTGTTCGATACTATTCGGTTCATGGCGAACGCACGTTCGTGTCACACCCTCGACGTAGGTTCTGTGGGTGTGGGGCGGCTCCTTCGGGTGCCGGCCCGGCGAGAAGCGAGCCAGGAGGCCCATCCCATGACGATCTCCGTCAAGAGCCCGATCCGGGCGGCGGTTCTCCTCACTACGGTCGCCCTTGGGGTGGTCCTCCTGCTCGCCAACGCCGTGTTCGCCAGCGACGATGCCCCCGGTGGCGACCCGGCCGGTTGGGTGGAGCACCAGGTCGTCACCGGGGACACGCTCTGGGACATCGCCGCCGGGTACACCCCGGCGGGGGGCGATGTGCGGCGGACGGTCTACGACATCCGCCGGGCCAACGATCTCGAGAGCGCCACCATCGTCCCCGGCCAGGTGCTGCAGATACCTGTCGGTGCCTGACCGCGGGGCGCCGGTCCCCGGGCGGTCCGCTCCGACGGCGGGTAACCTCCTGGAACCGATGCACTGCCCGTTCTGCGACGCTCCGGACACCCGAGTGGTCGATTCTCGCCCCGCCGACGGTGGGGGCGCCATCCGGCGCCGCCGCGAGTGCCCGGAGTGCGGCAACCGATTCACCACCTACGAGCGGCGCGAGGCGGCCCTGGTGGTGCGCAAGCGCAACGGCACGGTGCAGCCCTTCTCGGCGGCCAAGGTGCTGCGCGGGGTCTCCTTCGCCATCGCCGACCGGCCGGTGCCGCCGGGGGCGGTGGAGGGCCTGGTGCGCGACGTCGAGATGCTGGCCCAGGAGAACGGGCCCGAGATCAACTCCAGCCAGATCGGCCAGTGGGTGCTCGAGGGCCTGCGCCGCGTCGACGAGGTCGCCTACCTCCGCTTCGCCTCGGTCTACAAGGAGTTCGCCGGCACCCGCGACTTCCAGAAGGAACTGGCTGCGCTCGAGGATCGGCAGTGAGCCCTGGACCGGGTGGCGGCGGCGAGCCGCAGGTGCTGGTGCGGCGCCTCGATCCCGGCCTTTCCCTGCCGCAACGGGCTCGGCCCGGCGACGCCGGGGTGGATCTCTACGCCGCCTCTGCGGTGACCCTGGCGCCCGGGGAGCGGGCCACAGTGGGCACCGGGGTGGCGGTGGCCATCCCCGAGGGCTGGGCCGGTCTGGTGACCCCGCGGAGCGGCCTGGCACAGCGCCAGGGCCTGAGCATCGTCAACGCCCCCGGAGTGGTGGATTCGGGCTATCGCGGGGAGATCCGGGTGATCCTGGTGAACCACGGAGGGGAGCCGGCGGTGCTCGCCCGGGGCGACCGTATCGCCCAGATGGTGGTGGTGCCGGTGGCGGTGGCGGACCTGGTGGAGGTACCGGATCTGCCGGGTTCCGAGCGCGGCGAGGGGGGCTTCGGCTCCACGGGTCTCTAGGGGAGTGGGCCCGCAGCCGATGGTATGCTGAAAGGGCCCGCGGACGTAGCTCAGTTGGTAGAGCGTAACCTTGCCAAGGTTAAGGTCGCCGGTTCGAGACCGGTCGTCCGCTCCAGGGGCGGAGCGTGTCGCCCGCCCCTGTTTGGACTTCGGCGGCGTGGCCGAGTGGTTCAGGCAAGGGTCTGCAAAACCCTTTACCCCGGTTCAATTCCGGGCGCCGCCTCGAAGGGCCTCGGCACTGCCGGGGCCCGGCCACAGATGGGCGCTTAGCTCAGGGGGAGAGCGCTTCCTTGACGCGGAAGAGGTCAGAGGTTCAAATCCTCTAGCGCCCACCAATGCTCCCCCCTCAAGGGGGGAGCGCCGAGTCTCCGAGGCGAGGGGGGTGCTTGCCTCAGGCGAGGCTCGCTTCACCGTGACGCTGCGGGGCCGACCGGGGCAGAGCGCCGCCCTTGCTAGCCTCGCTCGTCGTGGCTCGACTTGCCGTCTCATCCTGCGCCGTCCTGTGCCTGGGGTTGCTGGCAAGCGGGTGCGGCGGGCCGCAGGCCGGCTCGGCCTCCAGCACCCCGCCCGCGACGACGACCACGACCGTGGTGGGCACCACGGTCGTGCCCAGTACCGTCCTCTTCGGCCTGCCCGGTCCGTCCACCGGCCTCGACGAGAGCCGCTGTCGGCCGGAGCGAATCGCGCCGGGCCTGGAACCATTCGCCCCGCCGCAGTACTCGGCGGAGGAGATCGCGGCCTTGCGGAGCCGCACGCTGCTCGATCCGCCGCCGCTGCTGCCGGGGGACCCATACGAGGATCCATCCCTGGTGCCCGCCGACACGAGCGGAGTCTGCGCCGTGCTGGCCGAGCCGAGCGTGGCCGGCGGGTACCGCCTCGACACCTTCCCGGATCGGGCGGCAGCAGAGGCCGCCGGCGGGGTGATGACCCACTCCGGCGCCTGTGGGGCCTGCTCGTCGTTGCAGGACCTGGCCGTCTACCTCGCCAACCCGGACCTGGGGGAGCCGGTGCGTCAATGCGCCCTCCTCTCCCTCGCCCAGGGGGACCAGGCCGCGCTGGACTGCATCGAGGGCCTCGGCTTCACCGCGGCGTGCGCCCAGATCTGGGCGTTCAACAGCTACCACACCCGTGCCGAGTGCCTGGGGGTATGCCTGGCCGCCCTCGGCTCGCCGTACCACCTGCCCGACGGCACCCTGAACCCGTGCCTCGCCTGCGACGAGGAGCAGAGCGGCCCGGTCTTCAAGGCGGTCGCCGGACGCATCCGGCGCAACTCCGGGGTTCCCGTCGCCATCTGCCGGCCTCCCGAGGAGGTCGAGGCGGTGCTGCACGACGACTACCCGTAGGGTCCGGGGGGAGCTGAGCGTCGTCGCCGGCCCGGGATGGGCCCGGCAGCCGCACCGGGGCACGGGGCGGCCGGGCCGTCGCAACCTATAGTCTGTCGTGGGTCTCCGGCAATGTTGAGGGGCAGGCATGGCCCACGATGTCTTCGTTTCCTACTCCCAGCACGACAAGCCGGTCGCCGACGCGGTGGTGGCGCGCTTGGAGCAGGCGGGGATCCGGTGCTGGATGGCTCCCCGCGACGTCCTCGCCGGCACGTCCTGGGGGGACGCCATAGTCGATGCCATAGCTGCCTCCGGGCTGATGGTGGTGGTGCTCTCGGGCAGCAGCAATCGCTCCCGCCAGGTGATCCGTGAGGTGGAGCGGGCGGTGGCGAGCGACGTGATCATCCTTCCCTTCCGCGTCGAGAACGTCGACCCCTCCGGGGCCATGGCGTACTTCCTGGGCACCGAGCACTGGCTCGACGCCCTTACCCCGCCGATCGAGGCGCACATCGACAGGCTGGTGCAGACGGTGACTCTGCTGCTCTCGGGGCAGTCCGCTCCATCCGAGCGCCCGTTCCGACCGGCGGGCGCCGTCCAGCCCTCACGGCGGCGGACCTGGCTGCCGCTGGCGCTGGGAGGGGGTATCGGGCTGGCCGCGGCGGCGGCGCTGGCGATCGTGCTCTCCGGCGGGGGCGAAGCCCCGGCCACTACCACCAACGGCACTTCGACTTCGGGCGGTGGGCAGACGGCTCCAGAAACCATCACCACGCTTCCGTCGGCGCCGGTGGCCCTCGAGGAAGTCGGCCGCTACGCGCCCCTGGATCTCAACCCCGACGACCTGCAACCACCGGGCCTGGTGAACGGTTTCGACGTGGACGGCTCGATGCTGGCCTTCGCCAACGGGGTCGACGGCGTCACCCGGGTAGCCATCGGCGACCCGACGCAGCCGCGGCCGACCGAGACCTTCGCCGTCGAAGATGCCCAGGCCGTGGCGCTCCGCGACGACTGGGTGTACGCCCTGTCGGGCGAGACGAGGCCCCAGGAGGTCGTCTTGTTCCCCGTGGACGGCTCGGGAGGGGTGGTACTGCCCCCGGGGCCGGTAGCGGCAGCTTCTTTCAATTCACTGTACGTTGTGGAGGAGGCCGACGGCTACCTCTACCTGGCCGGGCACAACTACGTGGGGATCGCCGACGTCACCGACCCGCGTTCGCCGAGCGTCGTCTTTGAATGGGAGCCTCCTTCGCACACGGGCAATCCTGCCAATGTGTTCGTGGCTGAAGGGATCGGGTACTTCTCGGCCGGCTGGGACGGGCTGTACATCTTCGACCTCGCCGACCCGGCCTCCCCCAGGCTGCTCGGGCACTGGCCGTCGCCGAACTGGATCATCGACCTGGTGGTGGTCGACGGCATCGCTTACCTGGCGCTGGGCAGCGCCGTGGCCACGGTGGATGTGTCCGACCCGGCGCGGCCGGTGACGCTGGGATCGGTGCCGTCGCCGGGGTTCGCGGCAGGGCTGGACGTGGCGCAGGGCTGGGCCTTCGTCGGCTACTTGGGGGAGGACGGCGGCCTCGGCGGGATCGGCCTGGTCGATGCCACCGACCCGGGGAACCTGCAGTGGGTGGACGGCGCCGGCCCGTTCCAGATGATCACGGGGGTGCGGGTGGTCGACGGCCACCTGTTCGTCACGGAGGCCGGTCAGGGCCTGGTGGTGTTCGAGATCACCGGGCTCTTCTGAAGCGCTGCCGGGCCGGCTCGCTCAGCTGAGCCGGTGGGCCTGGAAGCCGGCCCGGGCCAGGAAGGCGGGGATGCCGCGAACGGCGTTGCGGTCGTACTCCCGCTTCTCCTCCGACAGGTCGTCGAAGGGGATCAGGTCGGGGTGGGTCCGCCGTACCGGGTCGCGAGCCCCGGGGGCGTATCTCCAGCCCTTGCCCAGGTGGTACCGGACCCAGCGGTCGTGCTCTAGGCGTGCCAGCCTCTCGACCTCCTCCGGGGAGAACTCGAGAGGCTCGGCCTCCCAGGCGGTGAGCGGCGTCAGCCCGCAGCTCACGGCGGCCAGCTTGACCCCGATGTGAGCGGCCTGGTCGCGATTGGACTCCTTGAGGTGGTCGGGCAGCTCCTCCCATGGCGCCATCGACGGGTTCTCCTCGGCGGTACGGCCTTCCCGCCGCTGCTGGGCGACGTAGTCGTCGTGGATGGCCCGCGCCAGGGTCTCGTTGACCCCTCCGAGCAGCAGGTCCGGGTGGCAGGCCGCCTCGAACACGGGGAAGGCGTGCAGGTCTCGGTAGGCAGCAGGGCGATCGGCGGCTCGCAGCAGGCCGGCCAAGCCGGTGGCACGGTCCAAGCACACCACTACGGGAACCCCGCGCCCGCCGAGGTGCGGCAGCACGGCAAGCCCGGCTTCGAGGCTCGACGCGGAATCATCGCAGCAGACGTACACCGCATCGGTGTCGAGGCGAGCCTCCCGATCTCGCAGGTAGCCGCCCCCGGCGAAAGCGGCCGAGCGGAGATCCAGGTCCAGGGGTTGCAGGCTGCAGGCGTCGCCCAGCCGGGGATGCTCCGCGACGAGGGCTGCGATCCCGGCGGATGCCCGGGGATCGATGATGGTGACGCGGAGCGGCGGACCGGAAGGCGCCTCGGCATTTCGATGACGGCCGGCCTCCAGCACCAGGCGGCTGCCGAGCCGGCCCAGACCCATCACGACCACGTGGGGGCTTCCGGCCCTCGGCATCTCGCCAACGGGGCGCGGCGGGTGGCGCCGCAACAGGGCTCCGGCAGCCCGGTCGTAGATGTTGAAGAACTCCATGCGTAGAGAACGGTTCCCGACCGCCACCTCTCCGGCGCGGAGGAGGGTGCAGAGGTCCGGCTCCAGGATGTGCACAAAGGCGCTCAGCACGCCCCCGCCGCTGCGGCGCAGGGTGCGGACACTAGAGGCCACCCGGGCGTTGGTGGCGTCCTCGCCGCACATCGAGATCAGGTAGCGGGCCCGAGCGACCCGGGCCCGGCTCAGAAGGGCGGCGTCCGTGGCATCCCCGACGAGCACCACCGCGCCGGCTTGGCGGGTCGCCGCGATCCCGGCGGCTCCGGGGTCCAACTCCACGGCTGCCACGCGGAACCCGCTCTCGCGGAAGGCGGCGGCCAGCAGGGAGCCCTTCGTCCCCAGCCCGCAGACGACCACGTGGCCCCGGAAGAAGCGGAGCCGGACCAGGCTCAGCTGGTCGCGGAAGGCCGCGGCGATGGCCACGAGCACCGCAGAGAAGGACACGGCCGGGGCGAGGAATCGGGCTACGTCGAGGGTCCAGGGAGTGGGCGGCGCCAGCGAGCCCGACTCGAGGGTGAACAACTGCAGGGACAGGTACAGGGTCCGGCTGAGCGGTCTCGGCTCGCCTACCAGCCGGAAGTGCTCCTGGAAGCCCAGGTGGCCCAGGAGGAACGCCGCCAGCGCCAGGGCCCCCAGGAGCGGCCAGCGAACGTTGTGCCAAGCGAGAGGAACCCGACGCCGCATGAAACGTTCAGCCTCCCGAGTGCCCGACGGGACGGGCAGCAGCCATTGCCGGGGAAGGCCCGCTGTGCTGCGGTCCCGGCCCGCGGCCTCGCGTCCTTTCCGTGGTCGTCGGCTTCATCCTGGCACGGGCGACGGCGGGCCGTCGCCTCGCGGGCGGAATCCCGCCGGCGCCCATCGGCGCCGCGGCCCCAACGCTCCCCGGAACCCGGGGGTCGCGGCGCTACCCTGAACATGCCTCGGAGGTGCGATGACCATCGCCAAACTGGACAAGCGGGTGGGTGACCTGAGCGCCCGGGCCGACGCTCTCGTCGAGCGCATGGAAGAGGCCGCGGCCCGCTATCTGGACGCCATCACCCCCTGGGTGGCAGAGCGTTTCGCGGCCGCGGTGGACGCCGCCGTGTCGGGAGCGCC
>JALOLI010000154.1 GCA_025456165.1 Acidimicrobiia bacterium
CGCGGGCTCCCGGGGGGATCTCGGCGGCCGCGGCCAGGTGGTCGGCTACCAGGGCCGAGGGAGCCGCGGTGGTCGGCGGCGCCTCGGTACTGGTCGTGGGACGCCGGCGCCTACTACGACACCGCCGTGGCCCTGCTCGCCGACGCCTCCCAGGCCAACGCCTTCATGTGGTCCTGGTGCGGCGAGCTCTCGTGGGACACCACCGCCGTCGACGCCTACCTCACCGCCATGGCCCGCCTCGAAGCCGAGTACCCGAGCGTCACCTTCGTCTACATGACAGGGCACACCGACGGCCCGGACGATCAAGTGCTCGAGGACAACAACCAGGCCATCCGCGACTACGCCGCCGCCCACGGCAAGATCCTCTACGACTTCGCCGACATCGAGTCCTGGGACCCCGCCGGCACCAACTACCCCAACACCGATGACTCCTGCCCCTGGTGCGGCGATTGGTGCGCCTCACATCCGCAGGATTGCCCGGATCTGGTAGGGGAGTGCGCCCACTCCCACCCCTTCAACTGCATCCTCAAAGGGCGAGCGCTCTGGTGGCTCTCCGCTCGCCTCGGCGGCTGGGCGGGGGAGTAGGCGGCCCTCAGCGCAGCCTGGGGTCGGCCAGTTCCGGGTCGATCTGGTAGCGGGCGATGGCGTCGGCAACCGTCTCCACCGGGACCTTGCCCTCGGCCGCCAGGGCGCCGAGCACAGCCACCGCGACGTGGCCGGCATCCACCTCGAAGAACCGCCGCAGCGCTTCCCGGGTGTCGCTGCGCCCGTAGCCGTCGGTGCCCAGAGGCACGAAGGTTCCGGGCACCCAGCGGGCCACCTGATCGGGCACCATCTTCATGAAATCGGTGACCGCCACCACCGGCCCGCCGACGCCGGCGAGGGATTGGGTGACGAAGGGGATCCGGGGCGGCTGCCCGGGGTGCAGCCGGTTCCAGCGCTCGACCTCCAGCGCTTCCTCGCGCAGAGCCTTGTACGAGGTGGCGCTCCACAACTCGACCCCCACCCCGTAGTGCGCCGCCAGATCGGCCTGGGCCTGCCGGGCCGCCCGGTGCGCCGGCCCCGAGAACAGGATGGCCCCGCCCGGCGCTGCTCCCTCTGGAGCCGGGGCCCAGCGGTACAGGCCGGCGATGATCCCCTCATCGGCCCCGGCCGGCTTGGGGGGCATGGGGTAGTTCTCGTTGTACAGAGTCAGGTAGTAAAAGACGTCCTCGGGCTCGGGGCCGTACATCCGCTGCAAGCCGTGCTCCACGATGGCCGCCGTCTCGTAGGCGAAGGCCGGGTCGTAGGCCTGCACCACCGGCACCGTGGAGGCCAGCACCAGGCTGTGGCCGTCCTGGTGCTGCAGGCCCTCGCCCAGGAGCGTGGTGCGCCCCGCGGTGGCCCCCAGCAGGAAGCCCCGGGCCCGGGCATCCCCGGCCAGCCACACCAGGTCGCCGACCCGCTGGAAGCCGAACATCGAGTAGAAGGTGAAGAAGGGGGCCATGGGCACGCCCCGGGTGGCGTGAGAGGTGGCGGCCGCGATCCAAGAGGCCATGGCCCCGGCCTCGGTTATGCCCTCCTCCAGGATCTGGCCGTCGCGGGACTCCTTGTAGGAGAGCAGCAAGTGGTGGTCCACCGGTTCGTAGAGCTGTCCCTGGGCGGCGTAGATGCGCAACTCCTTGAACAGGGCATCCATGCCGAAGGTGCGGCCCTCGTCGGGGATGATGGGCACCACCCGGGGCCCGAAGGCCTCGTGCCGCGCCAGGTTGCGCAGCAGCCGGGTGAAGGCCATGGTGGTCGACACCTCCTGCGTCCCGGAGCCGGCGTCGAATTCGGCGAACGGCGCGTGGCCGGGCAGGGGGAGGGGGCGGCGCAGCTCCACCGGGCGGCTGGGCAGGGCCCCGCCTAGAGCCCGGCGCCGGCCCAGCAGGTACTGCACCTCGGGGGAGTCGAGGGGCGGCCGGTAGAAGGGGGGCTCCGCCCCGTCGGCCAGGGCGGCGTCGGGGACCTCGGCCTGCAGCTGCAGGCGGTCGCGCAGGACGCGCAGTTGCTCGTTCGATAGTTTCTTGATCTGGTGGGTGGCGTTGCGGCCCTCGACGTCGGGTCCCAGGGTCCAGCCCTTCACCGTCTTGGCGAGGATCACCACCGGGGCTCCCCGCAGTTCCACGGCGGCCCGGTAGGCGGCGTACATCTTCCGGTAGTCGTGGCCGCCGCGCCGCAGGGCCCAGATCTCATCGTCGCTCATGTGGGAGACCAGGCGCCGCAGCCGGGGGTCGGGCCCGAAGAAGTGCTCGCGTACGTAGGCCCCGTCCTCCGCCTTGAAGCGCTGGTACTCCCCGTCGACGGTGCTGCTCATCTTCTGCAGCAGGACCCCGTCGGCATCGCGGGCCAGCAGCGGGTCCCAGTTGGCTCCCCAGATCACCTTGATCACGTGCCAGCCGGCCCCGCGGAAGAAGGCCTCGAGCTCCTGGATGATCTTCCCGTTGCCCCGCACCGGGCCGTCGAGGCGCTGCAGGTTGCAGTTGATCACCCACACCAGGTTGTCCAGGCGCTCCCGAGAGGCCAGGGAGATCGAGCCCAGGGTCTCCGGCTCGTCCACCTCACCGTCTCCCAGGAAGCACCACACCCGGGAGGCCGAGGTGTCGTCGAGCCGCCGGTGATGCAGGTAGCGGTTGAAGCGGGCCTGGTAGATGGAGTTGATCGGACCGAGGCCCATGGAGACGGTGGGGTACTCCCAGAACTCCGGCATCAGCCGGGGATGGGGGTAGGAGGACAGCCCGCCCCCGCCGATCTCGCGGCGGAAGCGCGCCAGTTGCGCCTCCTCGAGGCGATGCTCCAGGAAGGCCCGGGCGTAGATGCCCGGGGCGGCGTGGCCCTGGATGTAAACGTGGTCGCCGGGGTTGCCGTCGGCCTTGCCCCGGAAGAAGTGGTTGAACCCCACCTCGTACAGCGCGGCCGAGGAGGCGAAGGTCGAAAGGTGCCCGCCGATCCCGTCGGCGGCCTTGTTGGCCCGCACCACCATGGCCGCCGCGTTCCAGCGGATGATGCGCCGGATCCGCCGCTCCAGGTCCTCATCGCCGGGGAACCAGGCCTCCTGCTCGGGAGGAATGGTGTTGATGTAGGGAGTGCTGACCGAGGCGGGGACGCCGATGTTGCGCGACCGGGCCCGTTCCATGAGCCGGGCCATGAGGAAGCGGGCCCGGCCCTCGCCGCCCTCGTCGATGATCTGGTCCAACGCGTCCAGCCACTCCCGCGTCTCCCCGGGGTCGGCGTCGGGCAGTTGGTGGAAGAACCCGTCGATGATCACGGCAGCTGAGGATCGGGTGCCATCGCCGCGGCAGGTTACCGCCGCGAGGCCCCTACCCGGAGGCGATCCCGGCAACCGTCGCCCCGAGGAGGCGCACCAGGTCGGCCGGCGCCAGCTCAACCTGCAGGCCCCGCCGCCCACCGCTCACCAGCACTGTGGGATGGTCCAGCACCGTGGCGTCGACCACCACCTCCAGGCGCCGTTTCTGCCCGAAGGGGCTGATGCCCCCCACCACGTACCCGGTGAGCCGCTCGGCCTGGGCCGGGTCGGCCATCTCAGCCCGCTTCGCCCCCCGGGCCCGGGCCAGCGCCTTGAGCGACAGGTGCCCGCTCACCGGCACGACCGCGACGGTGGGGCGGTCGTCGACCACCGTCACCAGCGTCTTGAAAACCCGCGCCGGCTCCACCCCGAGCAGCGCGGCGATGGCCTCACCGTAGGTGCCCTCCGCCTCCTCGATCGGCTGGTACTCGCGCGAGGTGAAGGCGACCCCCGCCCGGCGCAGCGCCTCGGTGGCGGGGGTGCTGGTCATGGGAGCGGCTCCTCTCTGGGCTCCAGGCGGCGCTCCAATTCCAGCGCGTGGCGGATCGGGATGCCGCCCTGGCCGACGGCGGGGATCTCCGGCTTCAACGCCCGGTCGCGCGCCGCCGCGCCGCGGTGCAGGGCCACCAGGTCCCAGCCCCGCCGCTGGTAGAAACGGAGTGCCGCCACGTTGTCGTTGGTGGTCAGCAGCCACAGCCGGCGCCAGCCCCGCGCCGCCCCGAGGGCCTCCAGCGCGGCCAGGAGAGCCGTCCCGGCGCCCCGCCCGGCCGGATCGGCGGCCAGCAGCACCACTTCTGCCGCCCCGGCCTCGACTTCGAACACCAGCGCGCCGAGGCGGTGCCCTCTCTCCCAGGCGATCAGGCCCGGCAGGATCTCAGGCCGGCGCAGACGGCCCCCGGCGGCGACCTCGGCGGACCCGAACGACCGGCGGCACAGGTCCGCCACCCAGAGGCGGTCGGCCTCGCCGGCCGGGAGGATCTCCATGGCAGGAGACTATCGGGCAGCGATAGTCCCACGCCCGGGGCAGCGGCCTGCGGCGGGCTAGCGTGGTAGTGATGCGACTCGAACTGACGCGCAAGACCGACCTCGCCATCCGGGCTC
>JALOLI010000155.1 GCA_025456165.1 Acidimicrobiia bacterium
GAAGGCCATGGGCTGCTGCGCCGTGAGCCGCAGCTGCACTTCTACCGCCGGCTGGAGAGATTCCTCGACTGGCACCTGATGTGAGGGGGTGCGCCATGAGGCCGCTGTCCCTCGTCGGATGCCTTCCAACTATCGGGCGGCATCCGGCCCTGAGGCGGACCTATTCGCGTACCCCCTGCGGGCAGGGCGGTAGCCGGCTCTCCTCACCGGCAGCGCCGGCGGCTGCGGAGTAGGGTCCGTGACGGCAGGCCGCCATTGCCGCCCGGCGCGGCGCCTGCGGACAATGCCGGGCGGTGGTGCCGTGCCGCGGAGGGAAAGGACGCGACATGAAGTTCCGCACATTGGCAGTGCTACTGGGCCTGGTGATGGTCCTGGCCGCCTGCGGAGGCGATGAGACCGAGGAAACCACCACCACCGGCAGCGGCACTACCGGCACCGGCGTCACCACGACCACCTCGGCCGCGACGGGGGGCACTGTTCGCATCGGCTGGGGTGGGGCCCCCAGCGCCCTCAACCCGGGCCTCGGGGAGCTCACCGAGGACTACTCCATCTACGAGCTGACCTACAACACCCCGATCACATTGGACATGGACGGCAACTACGTCCCCGAACTGGCAACTGACTGGTCGGTGTCCGCGGACGGGCTCACCTGGACAATGAACCTGGTGGACGGCGCCACCTTCCACGACGGCACCCCGCTGACCAGTGCGGATGTGAAGTACACCCTGGAGCTGTACCGGGACTGCGCCGACTGGTGCGTCTACATGTCCGCCTACTTCGATGGGGACGAGGTGATCGAGGCGCCCGACCCCACCACGGTGACCATCAGCATGTCCGCACCCACGGGCAGCTTCGAGGGCCGCATGGTCTTCATGTACATACTCCCGCAGCACATCTGGGAGGGAGTGGACCCCGGCACCTTCGACAACACCGCGATGATCGGCTCGGGCTCCTTCCAGCTGATCGAACACCGGCAGGGTGAGTACGTCCGCCTGGCCGCCAACGGGGACTACTGGGAGGGCGCACCCGTCGTCGACGAAGTGATCTTCCAGACCTACGAGAACGCCGACGCGCGCGTCCAGGCGCTGATCAACGGCGACGTGGACATGATCACCGAGTTCCCCGCCACCGCCATCGCCACCCTGGAGGCCAACGAGAACATCACTGTGGCCACCGGGGAGCCGCTCGCCCCGGATCTGACCGACATCATCTTCAACGTCACCGACCCGGCGAACTGCCCGGCCGAGGACGGGGTCTGCTCGGGCCACCCGGCGCTGCGCGACCGGCAGGTTCGCCTGGCGCTGGCCCATGCCACCGACAAGCAGCAGCTGATCGACACCCTGCTGCTGGGGCTGGGGACTCCGGGCATCGCCATCGTCCCCACCGGTCTGGGCATCTGGTTCAACGATGCCATCGTGGACTACCCCTTCGATCTGACCGAGGCCAACCGCCTCCTCGATGAGGCGGGCTACCTGGACACCAACGGCGACGGGGTTCGGGAATGCCCGGCGAGCATGGATTGCGGGGACCGGGCGGAACTGAGCTTCCGCATGAACTTCCCCGACGACTCCGACACCGGGCCCCGCCTGTCCCAGACCCTGGCCGACTGGTGGGAGCAGGTGGGAGTCGAAATCCAGATCCAGGTCCTCGACCCGGACACGCTCACTTCGGTGTGCTGCCCCAGCCTGGACTACGACGTCATCCTCTGGGGTTGGGGCTCGGACCCCGACCCGGGGTTCCTGCTGAGCGCGCTGACCTGTGCCGAGATCCCCACCGGCCTCAGCGAAAGCGGCTACTGCAGCCCCGACTACGACGCGCTGTTCGCCGCCCAGCAGACGGAGACCGACCTGCAGACCCGCATCGGCATGATCCACGAGATGCAGCAGATCCTGTGGGAGGACGTGCCCTACATCATCCCGTACTGCGCCCTCTCCAGCGAGGCCTACCGCCACGACCGCTTCGTCGGCTGGATCGACACGGCGACCAAGCTGGCCCTGGAGGACCCGTCGAGCCTGAATGTGATTCGCCCCGCCGGATAGTCGGGAACGATTCCGGGGAGGGGCCGAACGCCCCTCCCCGGGCCCCCTCCGATGACTCGTGGCTCCCTCTTCCTGCGCAAAGCCCTCTGGGCCCTGGTGACCATCCTCGTGGTGATCACCTTCAACTTCTTCCTGTTCCGGGTGCTCCCCGGTGACCCGGCCAAGGCCGGCATCAAGGACCCCCGCCTCAGCCCACAGATGGTCGCCACCCTGCAGGAGCGCTACGGCCTGGACAAGCCGGTGCTCTTCAACACCGGAGAAGGCGGCCTCTTCGACAGCCAGTACTTCCGCTACCTGGGGGCGCTGGCCCACGGCGACCTCGGGACTTCGTACGCCTATCGGAACCAACCCGTCTCCAGCCTGCTGGGCAGCGCCCTGGTCAACACCCTCTGGCTGGTGCTTCCCGCCGACATCCTGGCGATCATCCTCGGGGTGCTGCTCGGGCTGGTGGCGGCCTGGCGGCGGGGCACCAAGCTCGACGTCGGGGCGCTGATGTTCGCCCTGTTCACCTGGGCCTTACCTACCTTCTTCCTCGGGATCCTGTTGCTCTTCTTCGGGAGCCATTACCTGGGGCTGCCCACCGGGGGCCGCATCACCATCGGGCTCGACCAGGGGTTCTGGGCAACGGCGGGGGATGTCCTCAGGCACCTCCTCCTGCCCACCCTCACCTTCGCCCTGGTGCTGCTCGGCGAGTACATGCTGATCATGCGCTCCTCCGTGGTGGAGGTGTTCTCGGAGGACTACATCCTCACCGCCAAGGCAAAGGGCCTCAACACCTTCCAGATCATCCGCCGCCACGCCTTCCGCAACGCCATGCTCCCCCTGGTGACCCTGATCGCCCTCAATCTGGGTTTCACCGTTTCCGGGGCCATCCAGGTGGAGACGGTCTTCTCCTGGCCGGGGCTGGGCAAGCTCACCGTCGACGCCGTGGCCCAGCGCGACTACCCACTGCTGCAGGGCGCCTTCCTGATGCTGGCGATATCGGTGGTGCTGGCCAACCTCGCCGCCGAGCTCGTCTATCTGCGGCTGGACCCGAGGGTGACCGAGGCATGAAGGCCCTCAACCGCTTCCGCCACTCCAAGATGGGGATGACCGGGGCGATCATGCTGCTCCTCGCCGTGCTGGTGGCGATCTTCGCCCCGCTGCTCGCCCCCTACGACCCCTATGCCCCTTCCCGCCCCACCATCGAGGACATCTATGACTCGCCGTCGCCGGCACACCTCCTGGGTACCGACGACGGCGGGGAGGACGTGCTCTCCGGCCTCATCTACGGCTCCCGGGTGTCGCTCATCGTCGGCTTCTCCGCCGCCTTCATCTCCGTGCTCATCGGCGGGGCCATCGGCCTGGTGGCCGGTTTCCGGGGAGGGCACACCGGGAACCTGCTGATGCGCTTCACCGATTTCTTCCTGGTCATCCCCGACCTGGCCCTGCAGATCGTCATCGTCGCCATCTTGGGCCAGAGCCTCCGCAACATCATCATCGTGATCGGGGTGCTGGGCTGGACGACCACCGCCCGCCTGGTCCGGGCCCAGACCCTCACCATTCGGGAGCGCAAGTTCGTGCTGCGCGCCCGGGCAGTGGGGGGCTCGGACTTCTACATCCTCCGGCGCCACGTGCTGCCCCAGGTCTTGCCGCTGATGCTGGCCAACACGGTGCTGGTCATCTCGCTGGCCATCCTCTCGGAGTCCACGCTGGCCTTCATCGGCCTCGGCGACCCAACCCTCATCTCCTGGGGGCAGATGCTCAACTTCGCCTTCAGCCGGGGGGCCGTGTCGGCCGGGGCCTGGTGGGCCCTGATCCCGCCGGGCCTGGCCATCGTCTGGGTGGTCCTGGGCACGACCCTCCTGGGGAATGCCCTCGAGGAGATGCTCAACCCCCGCCTCGGCCGGCATCACCTGGAGAAGGAGGTCCCGCCGAAGGCCGAGCCCGGCTCCAACCTGAAGGTGAGCTTCGAAGTCGGGCACGCGCAGCTGATGGCTGCCGACGGCGTGTCCATGGACGTCCACCGGGGCGAAGCCGTCGGCCTGGTGGGCGAGTCCGGCTGTGGCAAGACGACCACCATGCTGGCCGCCCTCAGGCTGCTCCCCCCGGGTGGGGCCATCGCCGGCGGCCAGGTGTGGCTCGACGGGCGCGATCTCGTGGCCCTGACTCCCGACGAGCTGCGCCCGCTGCGCTGGCGCCAGTTCTCCATGGTCTTCCAGGGGGCGATGAATGCCCTCAACCCGGTGAAGACGGTGGGCTGGCAGATCGCCGAGGCCATCCGCCAGCACGATCCGCAGGTGACCCGGATCCAGGCGGACGCCGAGGCCGGGCGCCTGCTGGAGACGGTGGGCATCGGGCGGGATCGCGCCGCGGACTACCCCCACGAGTTCTCGGGAGGCATGCGGCAGCGGGCCATGATCGCCCTGGCCCTGGCCTGCGGCCCGGGCCTGGTGGTGGCCGACGAGCCCACAACTGCCCTCGACGTGATGATCCAGGCCCAGATCATGGACCTGCTGCGGGGCCTGCGCGCCGCGATGGGGATGAGCCTGGTGCTCATCACCCACGACCTGGGAGTGGTGGCCGAGGCCTGCGACCGGGCGGTGGTCATGTACGGCGGGGTAGTGGTCGAGCAGGGCACCATCGCCGAGGTGTTCCGCGACCCGCAGCATCCCTACACCCGGCTGCTGCTCGCCGCCTTTCCCGACATCGACGAGCCCGAACGCCTCCTGGCCTCGATCCCGGGGACTCCGCCCCGTCTCGATGAGATCCCACCCGGCTGCCGCTTCGCCCCCCGCTGCCCGCAGGCCTTCGACCGCTGCCACACCGAGCGCCCCCCCTGCTATCCGCTGGGCCCGCGACGCGAGGCCGCCTGCTTCCTCGTGGAGCGTAGCCCCCAGGAGGTGGGCGATGGCTGAGCCGGTCCTCGTCCTGCGTGACGCCAGCAAGCACTTCCCGCGCCCCCGCGGGATCGTCGCCGCCCTGCGGCGGCGGCCGGCCGGGGTGGTGCGGGCGGTGGATGAGGTCACCCTCCAGGTGTCCCCCGGCGAGGTCCTGGCCATCGTCGGCGAGTCCGGCTGCGGCAAGACGACCGCGGCCAACCTCATGCTCGGTCTCTTCCCCCCCACCGCCGGCAGCGTCATCCTGGAGGGGGTGGACCTGGCCACCCTGCGCCGCTCCACCTTGCGCCGCGCCCGGCGCCACCTGCAGATGGTCTTCCAGGATCCTTACGAGTCACTCAACCCGCGCATGACGGTGGGGGATATCGTCGCCGAGCCGCTCCGGGTCCACGGGGAAGCCGGGAGCCGCACCGAGCAGAACGACCAGGTGGCTCGGGCCCTGGAGTGGGCCGGCCTGCGCCCGGCGGAGATCTACCTGGAGCGCCGGCCTCACGAGTTGTCGGGCGGGCAGCGGCAGCGGGTGGTCATTGCGGCCGCCCTGGCGCTGGAGCCGCGCGTGTTGGTGGCCGACGAACCGGTCTCGATGCTCGATGTGTCGATCCGGGCCGACATCCTCAATCTGTTGCGCGCCCTGGCGGTGGACAAGGGGATCGCCCTGGTCATGATCACTCATGACATGTCCACCGTCGCCGCCTACAGCGACCGCATCGCCGTCATGTACCTGGGGCGGATAGTGGAGACCGGCCCGGCCCTGCAGGTGCTCCAGCACCCGCAGCACCCGTATACCGAAGCTCTGTTGTCGGTGGTTCCCGTTCCCCGCCCCGACCGGCGCCGCCGGCGGATCATCCTGCACGGGGAGACGCCCGATCCCGCCCACCTCCCCGGCGGCTGCCGCTTCCACCCCCGCTGCCCTCGCGTCGGCGAGCGCTGCTCGCTCGTGGAACCACCACTGGCAGAAGTGGCGCCGGGCCAGTTCGCCCGTTGCCTGCTTGCCGCCGTCGACACCGATCACTCCTTGGGAGGGACATGACCCGGCCCCGCCTCCGGGACCTCGGCGCGGCCGTCGGCTCCCTGCCGCCGGGCTCGCACAACGCCATCACCGACGTGCCCGGCGTCTGGGTGGGACACGCCACCGTGATCCGCGACCTTCCCCGGGTGGCCCGCACCGGGGTGACCATGGTCGTTCCCCGGGAGAACCGGGTCTGGGATGACTACTGCTTCGCCGGGCACTTCTGCTTCAACGGCAACGGCGAGCTGACCGGGCTCCCCTGGCTGGAGGAGTCGGGCATGCTCGGCTCGCCCGTGGCCATCACCAACACCCATCAGGTGGGCCTGGTACGCGACGCCCTGGTGCGCTACTCGGTGGAGCAGGGGGTCATCGACGGCTTCATCCTTCCCGTCGTGGGCGAGACCTGGGACGGCTGGCTCAACGACATCGACGCCTTCTCGCTCACGGAGGAGGACGCCCGGGCCGCCCTGGCCTCCGCCCGGCCGGGCCCGGTGCCGGAGGGCAACGTGGGCGGGGGCACCGGCATGATCTGCCACGAGTTCAAGGGGGGCATCGGCACCTCGTCGCGGCGCTGCGCGGTGGACGGTGACACCTGGACTGTGGGCGCGCTGGTCCAGGCCAACTACGGGGACCGGGCCGACCTGCGCCTCGACGGGCTGCCCCTGGGGCGGCTGGCCGGCTACGACCGGGTCCCCAGTCCCTTCCCCAACGAGCGCGGGGCCGGCGGGTCGATCATCGTGGTGGTGGCCACCGACGCCCCCCTCATCCCCACCCAGTGTGCCCGCCTGGCCCGGCGCGCTACGGTCGGCCTGGCCCGGGCCGGGGGAACCGGTCACAACGGGAGCGGCGACCTCTTCCTGGCTTTCGCCACCGGCAACCACCTGCCGGCGCACCGGCCGCGCCGGGACCTCGTCATGGTGGACCACGACGGCCTGGACCCCTTGTTCGCCGGGACGGCCGAAGCGGTGGAGGAGGCCATCCTCAATGCGCTCTGCGCTGCCGAGACGATGACCGGCCACCTGGGGAGAACAGCGCATGCCCTGCCGCTCGACGCCGTTGCCGAGATCTGGTCCACCCGGGGCGTGTCGTAGGCGAGGGGTGCTGCGGCTGGGAGTCTCCCGGGCCGTCCGACCGTCCGGATTTCGGCCCGACTCCTGGCCGCGTAGCATGAGCGTGCATGCCGTTCCGGTGGGGCGCCCGGGGGTCGGGCTTCGGGCTGCCGGGACACGAGTGAAGGGCGTTCATGAACTACATCGTGTTGATCAAGCAAGTCCCCGACATCCGGAACATCCCGCCGGACGCCTGGGATTGGGAGAAGGGCACGCTTCGCCGGGGCATGCTCGACACCGTCTGCAACGAACTGGACCGCCAAGCGCTGGCCTTCACCGCCGCCCTGCGGAGCCGGCAAGGCGGCAAGATCGTCGTCCTGACGATGGGACCGCCCTTCGCCACCGAGGTGCTCCGCTACGCCCTGTCGATCTGCGCCGATCACGCCGTCCTGCTCACCGACCGCAAACTGGGGGGAGCCGACACCCCGGCCACCGCCTACCCGCTGAGCCAATCGATCCGCAAGATCGAGAAGGAGATCTTCGGCGGCGACCGTGACTACCTGATCATCACCGGCATGCAGTCCGTCGACGGCGACACCGCCCAGGTGCCGCCGCAGGTGGCCGAAGAGCTCGGCATCCCGCACATCGCCTACGCCACCTCGTTCCGGTTCGAGGGCGACGCGCTGCAGGTGGCCCGGATCACCCGCAACGGCAAGGAAGTGCTGACCCCCAGGAGCTATCCGGCGCTGATCACCGTGACCAGCTGGACCGAGCCGCCCTTCGCCTCGTTCGGCCGCACGGCCTGGGCGTTCGACCAGGAGATCATGTCCTGGAGCGCCGCCGACGTGGAGGCCGACCCGGCGCGGATCGGGTTGACCGGCTCGCGCACCACGGTGAACCGGATCTTCTCCCCCAAGGACGTCAGCACCAAGAACTGCGAGTACGTCACCGACATGCGGCGGCTCGCCGAGAGGATCAAGCACCTCTACGACGCCAGGCTGTCGTCGAAGGCGGCCACGGAGGACGTGGGGGAGCAGTACCGACTGCCGGAGGACAAGACCCCGACCTTCCACGGCGAGGTCTGGGTGTACGCCGAGCAGGACGAGGGCGGGCTGCACCCCTCTGCCTTCGAGCTGCTCGGCCGGGCCTCCTCGCTGGCGCGTAGCCTCAACGAGAAGGTGGCGGCCGTGCTCCTCGGCTTCGGAGTCGAAGCCCTGGCCGCGGACCTCATCGCTCACGGGGCCGACCGGGTGTACCTGGCGGAGCACGAGATGCTCGGCCATTTCTCACCGATGCCCTACACCCAGACCATCGGCGAGCTGATTCACGAGTACCGGCCGCAGA
>JALOLI010000156.1 GCA_025456165.1 Acidimicrobiia bacterium
GGCGCCCGCAGGAGCGATGCGCACGTCGTACATGCCGGCCGGCACATCGGCCTGGCCCTCATTCGGCTCGCCGCTGGCGAAGTTCTTGACCCCTTCGAAGAGAGGGGTCCCATCGGCGAGAAGGATGTCGACGGCCGGGGCGGCGGCGGTGTGCCGCACCACCAGGCGGGACTGGCCGGCGGCGATCTCGCTGGTGTCGTTGACGAAGATGGCGATGCCCGGATCACCCATCTCGCCCAGGAAGGCCACGATCGAGGCGTTGAGGCCGTCGGTAACCGCGGCCGACCCGGTCAGGACGGCGGCGTCGATGCCGGCGCCCTCGGGGGCAATGGCGAGGGCGTAGTCGCCTGCCGGGAGGTCCAGCGGGCCGGCCACGTCGCCGGGCTCGAAGCCGGGCAGGGTGAGCTCGCCGTTGACGAACACGTCGACGGTCAGCCCGGGGATGCCGTGGATGACGGTGACCTTGCCGCCGCTCTCCTGAGCGGAGGCCGGGAAGGCGATCAGGGCCACGGCCGCGATGACGGCCAGGCCGAGGGTGAACTTGCGCACTTTGCTGCTCCTTCGTAGGTGGAAGTAACCGGTATTCGGAACGAGGTCGCGCCCGGATGCCGGTTTCTCGGCGAACCGCCCTGTGCTATCACTGGGCACTCATGGCCGCTCTCACCGACGAGGACCTCGCCGGCGCGGTCGCTGCGGGCGACCATCGCGCCCTGGAAGCCGTGTACGGCCGCCATGGGGCCGCCGTCTTCGGCATGGCCCGGCGGGTGCTGCGCAGCCAGGCCCTGGCGGAGGAGGTGGCCCAGGAGGTCTTCGTCCGGTTCTGGCGCGACCCGGGGATGCCCACGGCAGAGCGGTGGATCTGCTCCGGGCCGAGACGGCCCGCCGGGCCCGGGAGGAAAGGGAACAATCCCTGGCATCCGAGGTGGCCCCCGGCCCCGAACAACAGGTCTGGGAGGCAGTGCGCTCGGTGAAGGTCAAAGCCGCTCTCGAGAGCCTGCCCGCCGCGGAGCGCGACGCCATCGTGCTCGCCTTCTACGCCGGCCTCAGCTACCAGGAGGTGGCCCGGCGACTGGGTGAGCCCGAGGGCACCGTGAAGAGCCGAATCCGACGGGGCCTGGAGCGATTGCGGGGCCCCCTGCTGCAAGAAGGAACGACGTGAGCCCGGATCTCGAGGCCGAAGGCCTGCTCGGCGCTTATGCCCTCGATGCCCTGAGCCTCGAGGAGCGGCGACGCGTGGAGGCTGCCCTGGTCGCGGACCCCGAGCTCCGGGAGGCCGCCGACCTCCTCGGCGAGGTGGCCGCAATGCTGGCCGCCGCCGCCGTGGACGACGCCGACCGCGCCCCCGCCGGGCTGTGGGCTCGGATCTCGGCCGCCACGAACCCCGTCCCGGCCTCCCGAGCTCGGGTGTCCCTCTGGCGCCGCCGGCTGGCGCCGGCACTGGCCGCCACCGCCCTGGCCGCCGCCGCGGTGCTGGCCGTAGTGGCCGTGCGCCAGCACGCCCGCCTGATCGACTTCGAGGAGAGCCCCCTGGCAGCCGCGGCGGCGGCAGCGCGGGATGAGGCGGGGTCGGTGGTGGTGGCCCTGACCGGACGGGTCCCGGCCGAGGTCATCCTCGCCGCCGACGGCACCGGCTACCTCCTGGCCCCGGATGCCCCGGCGCTCACCGCCGAGGAGACCTACCAGTTGTGGGCCATCGTCGGCGACCGGGTCATCTCGGCCGGGGTCCTCGGACCGGATCCCGAGGTGGCCGCCTTCCACGTCTCCGGCGAGATCGCCGGGTTTGCCCTCACCGTCGAGGTGGCCGGCGGGGTGGTCTCGTCCGAGCAGGAGCCGGTGGCCGTCGGCCTGATCGAGGCCTGAAGCCGGCCGGCTCCCGGCAGTCGTCGAAGAGAGAGGTGGCGATGCGCTTCGGAGCCTTCGTGCCGCAGGGCTGGCGGATGGACCTGGTCGGCCTCCCCGCCGAGCGGCACTGGGAGGTCATCCGCACGGTGGCGCACACCGCCGAGCGCTGCGGGTACGCCGGGCTCTGGGTGTACGACCACTTCCACACCACTCCCCTGCCCACTCAGGAGGCCACCCACGAGGCCTGGACCCTGATGGCCGCCCTGGCCGCGGCGACCCGGACCATCCGCCTGGGCCAGATGTGCACCTGCGTGGCCTACCGGCCCCCGGCCTATCTGGCCAAG
Organism: Acidimicrobiia bacterium; assembly: GCA_025456165.1. The sequence goes on from JALOLI010000156.1 coordinate 2,187, forward strand.
GTGGCGGCCACCATCGACGTTGTCTCCGGCGGCCGGGTCGACCTGGGGATCGGCGCCGGCTGGTACGAGCACGAGTACGCCGGCTACGGCTACGAGTTCCTCCCCCCAGCGGGCCGCATCGGGCAGCTGCGCGAGGCCGTCGAGATCATGAAGCGGCTGTGGACGGAGGACGAGGTCCACTTCGAGGGCCGCCACTACCGGTTGAGCGGCGCCATCTGCCGGCCTCACCCGCTGCAGGCCCCGCACATCCCCATCTGGGTGGCCGGAGGCGGTGAGCAACTCACCCTGCGGGTGGCAGCGCGCCACGCCTCCCATACCAACTTCGGGCCGAATCCCGAGGAGTTCGCCCGCCGCTCGACCGTCCTCGCCGGCCACTGCCGCGACCTGGGCACCGACTACGACGCCATCATCCGCTCCACCAACATGTTCGTGGTGTGCCGGGAGACCGAAGCCGAGGTCGCCGCCGTGCTGGTCGAGATCGAGGACCGCTACCGCCGGGTCGTGCCCGGGGAGCAGGCGGAGCGGGCTGCCGGGATGTACCGAGCCATGGCCGGCACTCCGGAGCAGTTGCTCGAGCGCCTCCGCCCCTGGGCCGACGCCGGGCTGAGCTACGCCATCGTCTACTTCCCCCAGGCGGCCTACGACACGACCGATATCGAGCTGTTCGCTCGTGAGGTCATGCCGGCGTTCCGCTGAGGCCGGACCCGCCACAGGGTCACGGGACGATCTTGAAACGCCCGCCGTCAAGCGGCCGCAGCACAGCGAAGTGCCGCCGGTCGAGGGTCAGGATCGTGCGGGTGCCGAACCTGGCCGCCAGCACGACGAGCGAGGCGTCGGCGATCCCGATGCCGAGGTCGGCGTACCGCTCGATCACCTCAACCGCCTGCATGACGTCCTCCGCCTCCAGGCTCGCCAGGGCGAAGGCGCCGCCCGAGAGCTCCCGCAGGACGGCCAGCTCCGCCTCGCTCCCCGCCCGCGTAGCCAGCAGGTAGTCGAGCTCGGCGAGCACATAGGGTGAGACCACCAGCACCTCATCGGCCGAGCCGACGAAGGCGGCCACTGCGGCGTGGGCCGGCTCGCGCCGGTTGAAGAGGGCGAGAAGCCCGCTGGTGTCGGCGACGATCACCGCAGGCCGAACCCGTCGAGCAGTTCGTCGACCCGATCGGCAAAGGGCTCCACGGCGACGATCCCGGCCCGCGGCTGCGGCCGCAGCACCGCGGCGGCGATGGCCCGGCGGATCACCTCGGCCTCCGATTCCCCCCGGCGGCGCGCTTCCCTCTCGACCCCTCGCTTGAGCTCGTCGGGGAGATAGACGGTGGTCTTGGTGGTCATGCCATATATGGTACCACCGCTGGTACTCGCCGAGTTGTGGGCTCGGAGTAAGGCGGGCGGGCGGCGATGGCGGCCGGCAAAGCAGCGGAGCCCGGCGGCCTGCGCCGCAGGGCCGGTGGCTCCGGGGGGGAGACTCGAACTCCCAACACACGGATTAACAGTCCGCTGCTCTGCCGAATTGAGCTACCCCGGAAAGGGCCGAAGGCCCCGGAAGGGTACCACCCGCTCCGTGGGACAATGACGGGGTGGGATTCAAAACCGGACTGCTTTTCGGCGCCGCCGCGGGCTATGTGCTCGGGGCCAAAGCCGGCCGGGAGCGCTACGAGCAGATCAAGAACTGGCTCGGCTCCGCGGCCCGCAGCGAGCCCCTGGCCGGCCTCGCCGAGAAGGGCAAGGCGTTCACCGAGCACCTGCCCTTCTCCGTCGACCGCGCCCCCGAGGGCTGAGCCTCAATAGCCGGCCGGGCCCCGCCGCTGGCGGGCGCCCTCAGCCGTCGCCCAGGTAGCCCTCCAGCTTGCGCGCCCGCGACGGCTGGCGCAGCTTGGCCAGCGCCTTCGTCTCCAGCTGCCGGATCCGCTCGCGGGTGACGTTGAAGTGGCGCCCCACCTCCTCGAGGGTGTGGATGCGCCCGTCGGCCAGGCCGAAGCGCATCACGAGCACCTGGCGCTCCCGCTCGTTGAGCTCTTCGAGCACCACCCCCAGGTACTCCTGCAGAAGCTTGAACGAGGCCGCCCTCACCGGGGCCTCGGCCTCGGTGTCCTCGACGAAGTCGCCGATGGTGGAGTCCTCCTCCTCGCCCAGCGGGGTCTCGAGCGACAGCGGGTCCATGGCGATGCGGCGCAGCTCGCTCACCTTGGCCGGCTCCAGCTCGAGGTCGACGGCGATCTCCTCGATGGTGGGCTCCCGCCCGAGCTCCTGGTTCAGCGCCCGCTGCACCGCGGCCAGCTTGTTGATCGTCTCCACCATGTGCACCGGCACCCGGATCGTCCGGCCCTGATCGGCCAGGGCCCGGGTCACCGCCTGGCGGATCCACCACGAGGCGTAGGTGGAGAACTTGAAGCCCTTGCGGTAGTCGAACTTCTCCACCGCTCGCATCAGGCCCAGGTTGCCCTCCTGGACCAGGTCGAGCAGGGGCATGCCCCGGCCCACGTACTTCTTGGCGATGGAGACCACCAGGCGCAGGTTGGCCTCCACCAGCCGCTGCTGGGCCCGATCGCCTTCGCGCCGGCTGCGCTGCAGGATGGCAGTCTCCTCGACCCCGGCCACCTCGCCGGAGCGGAGCTTCTCGACGGCCCGCCGCCCGGCCTCCATCTGCATCGACAGCTCGACTTCCTGCTGGGCGTCGAGCAGCGCCACCCGGCCGATCTCCTGCAGGTACATTCGCACCGGGTCGGAGACCTCGATCTCGTCCATGGCGCCGGTGCCCCCGTAGACGGCCTCCTGCGAGTCCTCGCGGACTTCGATGTCCACCTCGCGCAGCGCCTCGACCACCTGGTCGAAGGCGTCCGCCGGGGCCGAGGCGTCCTCCAACTCCTGCTGCACCTCGGCCATCATCACGAAGCCGCGCTGGCGAGC
>JALOLI010000157.1 GCA_025456165.1 Acidimicrobiia bacterium
TCAGTGCCCGCAGCGCCCGCCGGCTCACCTGTGACGCCACCGTCTCGCGAGTGCTGCTGGATCCCGAGTCGGTGCCCATCGAGCTCGGCCGGGCCACCCGGGTCGTTCCCGAATCCCTCCGCCGCCTCCTGGAGGCGCGGGACCAGGGGTGTACCTACCCCGGCTGTGACATGCCCGCCCGCTTCTGCGACGCCCACCACCTGAGACACTGGGCCGACGGCGGAACGACGGATCTCGCGAACCTGCAACTCCTGTGCAGCCGGCATCACACCGCGGCGCACGAGGAGGAGTCCTACCACCAGCGCGAGTAGCCCTCCCATCGGGGTCCGGCGAACCCCGCCCCTGCGGCCTTCCGGTTCGGGAGGCCTTGAAGGCTTCCGGCCCGATCCCCGGCGCTCAGCCCTCCCCTACCGCCACCGCCATGACCAGGGCCGTCGTGTCCGTGTGGGTCACCGTCACCAGCACCTCGGTGACGCCCAGGACCGCCGCCCGGGCCGCAGCCGTGCCCCGCAGCACCGCCCGCGGGGCACCGCCGCCGGTGATCTCCACGTCCTGCCAGCGGACCTGCCGCCACCCGGTGCCGAGGCTCTTCATGACGGCCTCCTTGCCGGCGAAGCGGGCTGCCAGCCGTCGCTCCGGCCGGGCATGGCCGAAGGCGTACTCCCGCTCGTGGTCGGTGAAGCAGCGCTCGGCGAAGCGGGGGTAGCGCTCCAGCAAGGAGCGGAGGCGCTCGATCTCGGCGAGGTCGACCCCGAGGCCGATGATGCGCATGCCTATTCGACCGTGACGCTCTTGGCCAGGTTGCGCGGCTGATCGATGTCGTGCCCCCGGAACGCGGCCACGTGGTAGGCGAGCAACTGCAGGGGGACGATGGCCGGCACCGGGGCCAGCAGGTCGGGCACCCGGGGGATGCGGATCACCCGGTCGGCATGCTTGGCGATCTCGGTGTCGTCGTCGTAGGCCAAAGCCACGGTGAAAGCGTGGCGGGCCTTCACCTCCTGAAGGGCGGAGATCGTCTTGTCGTAGACGGCCGTCTGGGTGAGCACGACCACCACCGGGGTGCTCTGGGTGACGAGGGCCAGGGTGCCGTGCTTCAACTCCCCGGCGGGCAGGGCCTCGGAGTGGATGTAGGAGATCTCCTTCATCTTCAGCGAGCCCTCCATGGCCACGGCGTAATCGAGTCCCCGGCCGATGAAGTAGACATCGTCGTGCCCGACGAAGCCCTCAGCCAGGGCGCGCACGTCGTCCTCCCGGCCCAGGACTTCCTCGACCACCCGGGGCAGGGTTCGCAGCCCGGCCACCAGGCCGGCGGCCACCTCCGGGTCCAGGTTGCCCCGCTCGCGGCCGAGTACCAGGGCCAGCAGGTACTCCCCGACCAGCATCGTCATGTAGGCCTTGGTTGAGGCCACGGCGATCTCCGGGCCGGCCCGGGTGTAGAGCAGGTCGTCGGCGGTGCGGCTCAGCGTGGAGCCGACCACGTTGGTGACGGCCAGAAGACGGGAGCCGCGCTCCTTGGCCAGGTAGGCCGCGGCCAGCGTGTCGGCGGTCTCCCCCGACTGGCTGATGGCCACGGTCAGCGACCCGGGGGCGATCAGCGGGTCCCGGTAGCGGAGTTCGTGGGCGTAGGCCACCTCCACCGGCACCCGCAGCAGGCCCTCGAACACCTCCTTGGCCACCAGGCCGGCGTGCAAGGCGGTTCCGCAGGCGGTGATCCAGATGCGATCGAGAGAACGGGCGAAGCCGGGCGGGAAGTGCACCTCGTCGAGAACCACGGACTCGGCCTCCCCGTCCAGCAGGCGCCCGGTCAGGGTCTCGGTGATCGCCTGGGGCTGCTCGTGGATCTCCTTGAGCATGAAGTGGGGGTAGCCGCCGCGCTCCGCCTGATCGGCGTTCCAGGTGATCTGCAGCAGGTCGCGTTGCACCGGGTGGCCGTCGAGAGTCTGCAGGGTGGCGCCGGCGGCGGTGACGTCGACCATCTCCCCGTTGTCCACCACCATGATGTCCCGGGTGTGGTGGAGGATGGCGGGGATGTCGCTGGCCAGGAAGACCTCGCCGTCGCCCAGGCCCACCACCAGGGGGCTGATCATGCGCACCGCCACGATGCGCCCCGGCTCCAGGCTGCTGGTGACCACCAGGGCGTAGGCGCCCTTGGCCCGGGCCACGGCGCGCCGCGTGGCTTCCAGCAAGTCCCCGTCGTACTCCTGGGCTACCAGGTGGGCCAGCACCTCGGAGTCGGTCTCCGAGCGGAAGGCGGCACCGGCGGCGAGCAACTCCTCCTTCAGGGGGAGGAAGTTCTCGATGATCCCGTTGTGCACTACGGCGATCTGGCCGCTGGGGTCGGTGTGGGGATGGGCGTTGTCGTCGCTGGGGGCGCCGTGGGTCGCCCAGCGGGTATGGCCGATGCCGGTCGACCCGGCCACGGGATGGGCCTCGAGCATGTCGGCCAGACGGGAGAGCTTGCCTTCGGCCTTGCGCACCACCAGGGTGAGCCCGTCACAGACGGCCACGCCGGCCGAGTCGTAGCCCCGGTACTCCAGGCGCCGCAAGCCATCCACCAGGATCGGGGCCGCCTGCCGAGGCCCCACATAGCCCATGATGCCGCACACGCGCCGGCTCCTTTCGTCGGGGAGACCGGAGGGCGTGCGGGGTCGAGGACCTCGCCTCACACCGCTGCGGGCTCTACCTCCGGGGTCACCCCCGGGCTCTGACCCGCGACGTCACGACCGTGAGCGGCCGAGAGGGCACCCGCCGACTGCTCGATGCTCCCTCTTCCTCGTCACCTCGCCGATCGCTCGGCGAGGGCAGGCGCTGCAGTACTCGTCCTGCGGTCTCCAACTTGCCGTCGACCCGGTTGTCGGCTCGGTCGTCGACTCCGTGGTCCGCCGCCCACCCGGAAGGGTGGCCGGCACAACCAACCCTAGCCCGCCGGGTGAGTTTCACCACCCAATTCGCGGCGCACCACGGTGGCCAGTTCGTCGGCGATGCCCGCCGCCTCGGCCGAGGTCGCCGCCTCCACCATCACCCGCACCAGCGGCTCGGTGCCCGACGCCCGCACCAGGACCCGTCCCTTGTCGCCGAGGCGCTTCTCCATGATGGCCACGGCCGCCCACAGCGGCTCGGCGTCGCCCAGGCGCTCCTTGACGCGCACCCGCACGTTGCGCAGCACCTGAGGGAACTCGGTCATCACCCGGCGCAGTTCCTTGAGCGGCGCCCCGGTGGCGGCCATGACCTCCAGCAGACGCAGCCCGGTGAGCAGGCCGTCGCCGGTGGGTTCCCCGCCGAAGATCACGTGACCGCTCTGCTCGCCGCCCAGCCCGGCTCCCAGGCGCCGCATCTCCTCGAGAACGTGGCGGTCGCCCACCGGGGTCTCGACCACCCGGATCCCGAGGCCGCGCAGCGCCAGGCGGAAGCCGAGGTTCGACATCACCGTGGCCACCACCAGGTCGCCGGGCAGGGCGCCCTGCTGGTGGAGGTGATTGGCCAGGATCGCCATGACCGCGTCGCCGTTGACCACCGCTCCGTCCTCGTCGACGGCGATGAGACGGTCGGCGTCGCCGTCGAAGGCCAGGCCCACCCGGCCCTGGGCCCGCTCGCCGAGGAACTCGGGGTGGGTGGCGCCGCAACCATCGTTGATGTTCGTGCCCGCGGGCTCGACGGCGAAGGCGGCGACGTCGGCCCCCAGGCGCTTGAAGAGGGCCGGAGCGGCCCGGAAGGCCGCCCCGTTGGCGCAGTCGAGAGCTATCGAGATGCCCCGCAGCGCATACCGCGAGACTCTCACCAGGTGGTCCAGGTAGCGATCGAGGGCGTCGGGCATCCCGGTCTGGATGCCGATGTCGGCCCCGGACACTTCCACCCAGGGCGGGCCGTGGCGGTACCGGGCCTCGACGGCGGCCTCCCGTCCGGGGTCCAGCTTGGAGCCGTCGGTGGCGAAGAGCTTGATGCCGTTGTCCTCGGCCGGGTTGTGGCTGGCGCTGACCATCACGCCGAAGGAGGCCCGCATCGAGGCGGCCAGGTGAGAGACGGCGCCCACCGGCACGATGCCGAGGTCGATCGTGTCGCTTCCGGCAGCGTGGAACCCGGCGTGGATGGCCGCGGCCAGCATCTGCCCGGAGCGGCGGGTGTCCCGGCCGACCATGACGGTGCCGGGCCGCCCATCACCGGCAGCGCGCGCCAGGCCCATCGCCAGTTCTGGCGTGAGCTCGACGTTGGCCCGGCCGCGTACGCCGTCGGTGCCGAACAGGGGCGAGCCGCTCATCGTCGGTCCTTCGGCCCCGGAGAGGGCTTCGCTTAGCGCTTCGTGTACTGCGGCGCCCGGCGGGCCTTGCGCAGGCCGTACTTCTTGCGCTCGACGGCCCGGGCATCGCGGGAGAGCATCCCGGCCTTCTTGAGGACCGGTCTGCCCGTTGAGGCCCCCACCTTCGAGCGTGGCGGAGATGTCGTAGCGTCCGTCCATTCCGGCGGTCCGCATCGGCTCGAGGATGCGCAGGCGCTGCGCCATGCTGGGGAAGTAGTCCTCCAGGGGGCGATCGTTCAGCGACATCGTCCCGGTGCCTTCGTAGATGCGCACCCGCACCACCGACGTCTTGCGGCGGCCGACGGTCTGGGCGAGGGGCTCGGGCATCAGGGGTTGCGCGGCAGCATCCCCCGCACGGCCTGTTCCACCACCCGCTCGGGGAACTTGGCGCGCATCTGCTCGAAGGTGTTCTCGCGCAGGCCCCCCGGGTAGCCGGAGTGCCGGAAGTAGCGCTTCTGGGTGGCCTTCTCGCCGGTGATCGCCACCTTGGCGGCGTTGACCACCACTACGAAGTCGCCCATGTCGAAATGGGGAGCGAACGTGGGCTTGTTCTTGCCGCGCAGCACCGAGGCGACCTCACTGGCGAGGCGACCCAGGGGGAGGCCGTCGGCGTCGACCACCCACCAGTGGCGGTCGACGTCGGAAGGGCGTGGCGTGAACGTCTTCTGCCGTCTCATGGACTTCCTCTGCGTGGCGAACCGTGCTGCAGGCACGGAAAAGCGCCCCACGCGGGGGCGAGCGGGCATGGTATCGAACCCCTCCGGCCTCCGCAATTCCGCAGCGGCTCGCCTCAGGCGAGCGGGCGCAGGGTCTCGGCGGCCAGGTCGGCATGCCCCCCGAGGCCCCAGGCCGCTTCAACGGTGCCCGGGGCGCGGCCGGCGGCGTACCGGAGGATGGCCGTCTGGTCGAAGCGCCGGTGCCAGGCCACGGCATGGCCTCCCGGGAAGGGCAGGGCCAGGCCGCGGTCGGCCGGGCCGCCGCGCAGCG
>JALOLI010000008.1 GCA_025456165.1 Acidimicrobiia bacterium
CGCCGTCGGGGTCGGTGTCGTTGGCCAGCACGTCGATGGTCATTGCCGTGTCGCGCCGCGTGGCGGCAGAGTCGTCGGCCGCCACCGGCGGCCGGTTCACCGCGGCCACGGTGCAAGCCACCTCGGCGGTGGCGCAACGCCCGCCGCGGTCGCAGATCTCATAGAGCAGGCGGTCGCTGCCGCCGGCCCCTTCCTCCGGGCGATACCAGATCCCGCTCAGCGCCACTCGAGCCTCGCCCCGGGCGGGCCCTTCCACCAGGCGCAGCGTCGAGGGGTCCAGATCGTCGTCGGGGTCGTCGTCGTTCTCCAACACCCGGACGACGACGGCGCGGCCGGCGTCGGCCGAGACCGAGTCCGGCCGGGCCACCGGGGGATCGGCCACCGGGTCAACTTCGACGGTCACCACGGCCGTTCCCAGCGAACGGCCTCCGGACGCGGCCTCGTAGCGGAAGGCATCCGTGCCGGAGAAGTCGGCAGCGGGCTGATAGCGGATGCCGCCGTCGGCCTGCAGCGCCGCGGTGCCGTGGCCCGGCGCCGTCACCGACTGCACGGTGGACCCCGCCGGGTCGTTGCCCAGCACCTCGATCCGGACGGCCTGATCCTCGGAGGTCGCCGCCGAGTCGTCGATGGGGCCGGGAACTGCCTCCCGCGGCACCACCGAGATGATCAGACGAGCCCCTCCCACCGCGCTCCCCCCGGCCCCCAGCACCCGGAAGCCGACGGTGTCGGGCCCGGTGTAGCCGGGCTCCGGCGTGTAGGCGATGCTCCCCGCGCCGGCCTCGGCGGTGCCGTGGCCCGGGAGCTCGTCCAGGACGACCGCGTAGCCCGCCGCCGAAAGCTCACCCGTGATGATGCCTTCAGTGTGAGTCGTGCCCGCCTCGACCACGATCACGTGGTCGGAGACCGGCGGTACCGGGGGCGCAGCCGCGTTGGCCCCGGCGGGAAGCATGAGGTTGAGTCCCAACGCGGCGGCGCCGACGGTGGCGGCCCCGGCCGCGGCCGCTGCCGTGCCCAGCTCGCGGGCCACCTCGAGCGCCCGCAGGACCGGAGTCTGGGCCAGCCAGGAGAGGGGGCCCGCCGTCCAGCGGAGGCGGCCCAGGCCGATCCGCAGGAAGGACCGCACCACCTCCGGGTCGAAGAAGCGGCCCGAGCCGCCCACCAGTTCGCGACGGGCCGCCTCGGGCGCGACGGGCTTCTTGTACGAGCGCACACTGGTCATGACGTCGTAGGTGTCGGCCACCCGGATCATCCGGCCGGCGAGGGCGATCCCTTGCCCCGCCTTGCCTTCCGGGTACCCGCTGCCGTCGAAGTTCTCGTGGTGGTCGGCGATCCCCCCGGCCCACTCCCCAAGCCAGGACACCAGCGGCGCCGCCAGTTCCAGGCCGAGCCGGGGATGCCGGCGCATCTGCTCCCACTCGGCCGCGTCCAGCTTGCCCTGCTTGCCGAGGACCTCCTTCGGGATCCGCAGCTTGCCGATGTCGTGAAGGAGGGCGGCCCAGCCCAGCTTGGCGCGCGCCGTGCCGCCGAGCTTCATCTCCTGGGCCAGCAGGTCCGTGTAGGTGCGCACGCGCTCGGCGTGGCCCCGCGTCTGCCGGTCGTGGTAGGACAGCGAGGTGGCCAACTGGAGGATCACCTGAGCGGCCCGTGCCCGGTCTCTGTGCCCGAGCCGGAGCGCCTCCTGGTACATGGCGTCCACGTCCTTCACGGAGTCGGTGGAGCGCAGCGCGGTCCGGACGCGCGAGGGGGCGTGGTCGGGGAACACCGTGGTCACCCGCAGCAGCACGGCCAAGGGCAGGGCTTTCTTCGCCAGGCGCTCGACCACCACCAGCACCAGCGACGTCACGGCCAGGATCGCCACGTACCACAGGACGAGCTGCGTGGTCGAGGACGGGAAGGGCAGCAGCCGGGTCAGCAGGACGGAAGTCCCCAGCGATGCCGCAACGGGAAGGAGAAAGGCGAATGTCCGCAGCAGGAGGGCCAGCACCGGCCGGGCCTGCCATTGGGAGGCCGGGTCGATGTCGGCATCCTCGAGAGCCCAAGGCTCCCCCTCGCCTGGTTGGACGCGCTTGCCGAACATGGGTTTCGGCATCTATCGGCCCCGGGCCGCCCCGGTTGAGGAAGGAGCCACCACCGGCCGGCCGCATCGAGGTCCCCGTGGAGCCCGTTTCTCGGCCCGGGCCGGGAAGGTCAGCCCCGGGGGACTGCCCGGACCGCCCTCTCCAGCATCCGGTAGGCCGCTCCCCCGGCGCTGCGCTCCGCCGGGTCGAGCAGGTTGGACATCACCTTCAGGGCCCACTCCATGAGCGAACGCGAGCGGAAGCCCGTCCGGGTCAAGGCCCGCATCACCCCGGGGCGCCCCAGGGCCCGCACGAACACCCGGCCCATCTTGAAGTAGAGGCCGAATTGCTCGTCCAGGTCCTGCCGATAGGACTGCAGCAGGCCCAGGTCGCCGGCGGCCAGGGCCTCGTGGGCCCGCCGCGCCGCCAGGTGCCCGGTCTCGAGGCCGTAGTCGATGCCCTCCCCGTTGAAGGGGTTGATCGCCCCGGCGGCGTCGCCCACCAGCACCCAGTTCGGCCCCACCACCGGCCCCACCGACAGGCCCATGGGCAGCATTCCCCCGGCCGCCGGACCGAGAGCCTCGCGGTCGGCCAGCCCCCACGACGACGGAGCCGTGGCCACCAGGGCCACCATCAGGTCCCGGGTGTTCACCGCCTCCCAGCGGTGGAAAGTGGAAACGACGCCTACCCCCCCGTTCACCGTGCCGTCGCCGAGGGGGAAGACCCAGCCGTACCCGGGCACCATCTTCCCGGCGGCGTCGTGCAGATCCAGGAAGCTCTCCATGTAGGAGTCGCCCGAGCGGGGACTGGAGAAGTAGGCCCGGGCGCCCAGGCCGAACGGAAGGCTGCGGTCGCGCTGCGCTCCCAGCGCCCGCCCGAACCGGCTCAGGGCACCGTCGGCCACCACCACGAGGCCGGGGCGTACCACCTCTACCTCGCCGTCGCGGTGGAGGGCCACCCCTCCGATGCGGCCGTTCGCGCGGATCGGCCGGGCCTCGGTCCCGGTCAGCACGGTGGCCCCCTGCGCCGCCGCCAGGGCGGCGATCTGCCCGTCGAGGTCCGCCCGCCGCATAACCGCCCCCCAGTTCGGGTAGACGGGGTGGTCCGGCCAGTCCAACTCGAGCGTGATCCCCCCGGCGTGGGAGCGCAGGCCCCGGCAGCGGTGGAAGCCCGGCAGGGAGAAGTCGAAGCCCATCGCCTCGAGTTCGTGGATGGCGCGCGGGGTCAGGCCGTCGCCGCAGACCTTGTCGCGTGGGTAGGACCGCTTCTCGACCAGCCAGGTGGTGTGCCCCAGGCGCGCCAGCCAGTAGGCGGCGGCGGCGCCGGCCGGGCCGCCTCCCACCACGAGCGCCTCGGGTTCGGGAGTCATCGACTGGAGGCTAGAGAGGAGGAAGGGCGTAGGGCGCGGCCGTCAGTCCGCCGTGCCATGGTGCAAATGGAACGCCAGCACCTGCAGCTCGGTCGAGAAGTCCACACGGCGGACCTGCACGTGGGCCGGCACGCGCACCACGGTGGGGGCGAAGTTCAGGATGGCGGCCACTCCCGCCGCCGCGAACACATCGGCCACGGCCTGCGACGCCTCGGGCGGGGTGGCGATGACCCCGATGCTGGCCCCGCGCTCCCGCACGGCTCCAGGCAGTGCCTCCAGAGGCTCGACCCGGAACTCGCCGACGCGGGTCCCCACCTTGTTGGGGTCGTCGTCGAAGATCCCCACCACCCGGAATCCCTGATCCCCGAAACCGCCGTAGTTGGCCAGGGCCCGCCCCAGGTTGCCCACGCCGGCGATCACCAGCGGCCAATCCCGGGTGAGGCCGAGTTCCCGGCGGATCTGGAAGCGGAGGTGCTCGACGTCGTAACCCACCCCGCGCACCCCGTAGGACCCGAGGTACGACAGGTCCTTGCGCACCTTGGCCGCGTTGACCCCGGCCCGGGCGGCCAGTTCCTCCGAGGAGATGCGGTTCACCCCGGCGGGGAGGTCCTCCAGGCAGCCGAGGTAGACGGTGAGCCGGGGGACGGCGATCTTGGGGATGGCGTGCTTCACAAGCGCACAATATAGAACGAGCCCATGCCGACGCGTTCGGGCCCGGCCGCAGAGGCCGGGCCCGAACTGCCGAGGCTGCGAGGGTCAGCGCTGGGTGAAGGTGATGAAGTCGAATGAGCCCAGGCCGAAGGGCGAGCCCATCCCCTTGTCCAGCGACCCGACGGCCAGGACGAAGGTGTTGGCGCGGGGCCCAAACCAGAGGCGCACCGGGCCGATCGCGATCTCATCGGCGCCCTCGGATGGGCTGACCGCCAGGCCGACCCAGCGCTTGCCGAAGTAGAAGTCCTGGCTGGCGGCCGCGCCGTTGGGCACGCCGGTGAGCAACTCGCTCATTCGCCGGTTGTCCAGCCCCTTCCGAACACCCTGGTAGATGTCGACGGCCGGGGCGTCGGCGAAGTGCCCGAGCGTCGCCCGCGCCATGAAGATGCCGATGGGCTGGGTGTTGCTCTCGAAGGCGAACAGGTCGATGCCCAGGCGCAACTGATCGGCGGCACCGGGAACCAGGCCGGCGGTCAGAGCGGCGATGGCCGTGTAGGCCTTGCCCGACTCCACAGTCAGAGGGGCGGCGAGGACCGCAGGTCCTTCACAGCCGGCGGCGGGGTTGGTGTCGAGGCGCACCTCGATGTCGTAGGTGCCTGCCGGCACCTCCAGGGGCGCCGCGGCGTTGTTGCCCTTGAAGGGCACGCCGGCCAGAAGCAGGGTGCCGCCGGCCAGGCAGACATCGACCGGGAGCGCCTTCGCCAGACCGAGAGCGTCCCCGGGGATCCCGTGCACCACGGTGATCTCGGCCGGGGAGGTCGCCGAAGCCGGGACCGCCCACAGAGCCACGGCCACCAGGGCCGCCAACATGAGAACGAGACTGCGTCGCATGAGTTCATGCCTCCTGTCGGGTAGTTGCCGGGTATACGGAGCTGCGGCCCCCGCTGGATGCCGGAACCCTCGGCAAAGGGGGTGAGGCCAAGAGGGGAAGGAGACGCCGGCGCCGCCGGGCCCGGCCGGCGACGAGGTCTTCACCCCGAGCCCCCGCCTACTCCCCTACGGCGCCGTCGATGCACTCCCGCAGCAGGTCGGCGTGCCCGTTGTGGCGGGCGTACTCCTGGATCATCTTGACCAGAGTCCAGCGCAGCGTGACCGCCGGATCGCCGGAGGCGTGGCCGTCGAGCGACGGCACCTTCGCCGCCACCGCCCGCGACCGGGCACACTCCTCCCGCCAGACCCCCAGATCAACGGCCGCCGTCTCGGCGGAGGCCCCGCTGAAGTCCACCCAGGAGCCGGGATCGGCCGGGTCGCCGTGCAGCCAGGGGACCTGCTCCCCGGCAAAGCCCCGCCGGAAGTAGGCCCGCTCCAACTCCGCCAGGTGCCGCACCAGACCGAGCAGGGAGAGGCCGGATGGGGGCACGGCGCGCCGGGCCAGTTGCTCGGGGGTCAGGCCCCGGCACTTCATCGCCAGCGTGGCCCGGTGGAACTCCAGCCAGACCTCGAGTGAGGTGCGCTCGTCGGCGTCCCGCGGCGGCTCTATCCGTTCCGGGACCGGCACCACGCTCACCGCACCATCCCGAAGGTCACCGGCGTCCCCTCGGCCAAGCCGAAGGCCACATCGGCGCGGCCGCCGGGAAGGGCCACCGCCACCAGGCCGTAGGAGTCCACGTGGACCACCCCGCCCGGGCCGGCACCGTAGGCCGCAACCCACGGCATCTCGTGCAAGCCCCCGGCCGCCTCCACCGCCGCCACCTCTCCCGGAACCAGGCCCACCGCCCGCAGGTCGTCGGGGGACACGTTGGTCTGGGCGTTGCCGAAGCCGTCGACCCACCAGACCCGACCCCGCACCCTGCCCTCCGCCACCTCGGACAGGGGCAGCAGCAGTGGGGTCAGCAAGGCCGCCTCCACCGCCGGGCCCAGGTCGTCCAGCGCCGCCTGGCCCGAGGCCAGCACCGCCGCCGCCGGGGCGAACACGTCGCGGCCGTCGAAGGTGACCCCGTCGGCGGGGAGGCGGAAGCGCGGATCCTCCAGAGACACCGCCCGATCGGCTCCTCCGGTCATGGCCACCGCCGGGGCCAGCAAGCCGTTGTCCGGGCCGACGAAGTAGCCCCACGCGGTGGCGACGGCCACCCCCCGCCGCCCCGTCCCCACCCCGGGGTCGACCACCGCCAGGGCGACCCCCGGCGGCAGGTACTGGACGGCGCGCACCAGGGCCAGCGCCCCGGCCAGGACGTCGCCGCGCCGCACTCCGTGGGTGACGTCGATCACCCGCGCCTGCGGGGCGATGCGCAGGATCACCCCGTGGACCACCCCGACGAACTCGTCGGCCAGTCCGTAGTCGGAGAGGAAGGAGATGGGAAACGGCGGGCTCTGCGGGTCCACGGGCGCCGAGCATAGGCCCCCGGGGACCCCAGCAGGCCCGGGGCGGCCGGCCGCCTCCGCAGCCGCGTCCGGGCCCATACAATCCTGCTCCCGCCGAGCGGAGCGCCCCCGTGCATGGAGAACACGTCCACCTGCCCCTGATCGACGACCTGCTGCGTCGCCGGGGCGTGGTGCTGCTCCTGGGGGCTCCCGACACCGGCAAGTCCACTTTCGGCCGCCGTCTGCTCGCCGCCGCCGCCGCCTCAGGGGCGCGCGCCGCCTACGTGGACGCCGACGTGGACCAGACCACCTGCGGGCCCCCTGCCTGTGTGGGCCTGCACTGGGTGCGCCGGCCCGCCGACCTGGCCGACCTGAGCCGGGCCGACGCCGTCGAGTTCGTGGGCTCGATCAACCCGGACGGAGTGGTCCTGCAACAGGTGGTGGCCACCGCCAAGATGGTCGAGCTGGCCCGGGCGGAGGCCGAGCTCGTAGTCATCGATACCACGGGCGCCATCTCCGGAGTCGTGGGCGAGACGCTCAAGTACCACAAGATGGAGTTGTGCCGCCCCGACGTCGTGGTGGGCCTGCAGCGCGGCGGCGAACTGGAGCCTCTCGTGGGCATGCTGCGCCGCTTCTTCAGCGGGGCCGTCGAGCTGACCGGGGCCGACCCGGAGGTCCGCCCGGCCTCCCCCGAGGACCGGCGCAACCGACGCGCCGCCGCCTTCGCCGCCGCCTTCGCCGCCCCCCTGGAGCGCTGGCGGGTGCGGCCCACGGTGTTCGCCCCCACTCTGCCCGCCGGGCTGGACCTGGCCCGCCTCGACCACGTCCTCGTGGGCTTGATGGACGGCTCCGGGCGCTGCCGCGGCCTCGGCGTCCTGGAGCACGAAGACGGCATCCTGCGGGTCCTGACCAACTCCGGCGAGGAGATGCGCGGCCTCCGCCTGGGTTCGATGACCATCGACCTCAACACCTGGGACCTGCACCGGGTGCGCCTCAACGAAGTGATGTTCGGCTTGGACTGAGGCATCCCAGCGCGGGCCCCGGAACGGCCGTCCGGGCCGCGCGAAGGCCCAAGGAACCTCGCCGACCCCATCCCCCGCACTTCCCCAAACGAGGTATTCGGCCGACCCGGCACCTTGGGCCTTGCATCAACGAACCTACGTATCGCGCCGGGGGGCGTCAAGGAGTCCCCTCAGGCCGGGTTTTCGCGCTCGGGCGCGTCTCATCGAGCCCATATGGGCTCAGGTGCTGCCGAACGGGCCACCCGGGCCGGGGCTATCCACCGTATCCCCAGCAATCCACAGGGGTTTGTCCACAGCCCCGGGGCGGAGTGGCGGCTCAGGGTTTTGTTTCGCGGCTCCGCCCCGCGGCGATCAGCGCCGGAAGCGCCAGGGCGATGGCCTCGTGGGCTTCGCCCAGCAGCAGTTCCAGTTCCGCCTCGTCCACCTCGCCGAGGGGCACCCGGCCCACCAGCAGCAGGTCGCCGTGGCGATCGAGGGCGAAGTGCAGCCGCCGGCCCGACAGGTTGCGCGCCAGGCACTGGCGGAAGGCCTCTTCCCGTTCACCGGGCGGCGGCGCCGAGAGGGTGTACGCCTCCACCGCTAGGGTGCGCTCCCCCACCCGGAACCAGATCGTGGTGAAGTCCCGCCCTCGCTGGTGCAGCCGCACCCCGCGGCGGCCCTCGTACTCCCCGGCCCACACCACTCCGCTGGCCGGGTCTGCCGCCCAGGCGGTCGTGACCGCCGCCACCAAGCGTTGCACCTCGGCCGCGCTCACGGCGCCAAGAGCCCCGAGTACAACTCGAGCAGGCGGTCGGCCGTCGCCGGCCAGGAGAACCTCTCCGCCTGCTCCCGGGCGCCGGCCGAGAGGCGAGAGGCCAGGGCCGGGTCGGTGACCACCCGGCGCAGCGCCGCCGCCCAGTCGGCGGGATCCCAGCCGTCCACCAGGATCCCGGACACGCCGTCCGCCACCGCATGGGCCAGGCCGCCCACCGCGGCGGCCACCACCGGGAGGCCGCACGCCTGGGCCTCCGCCGCCACCAGGCCGAACGACTCGCTGCGCGAGGGCACCACCAGGATGTCCGCCGCCCGGTAGTACGCCGCCAGGTCGCGGTGGGGCACCGGGGAACGGAAGAGAACCCGCCCGCCGAGCCCTGCGGCCTCCGCCCGGAGCCGGGCGGCTTCGGCCTCCCCCTGGGGCCCGCTGGGGCCCCCGACGAAGAGGAGCCGGGCGGCGGGGAGTTCCGCGACCAGTCGGGTGAATGCGGCCAGCGCCACATCGGGGCCTTTGAGGGGCTGCAGCCGGCCTACGAACAGCACCAGGGGGCCTCCGCCGTCCAGGCCCAGGGCCGCTCGTGACTCGGCCCGCGAGCCGGGGAGGAACACCTCGTGATCGACCCCGGGCGGGGAGACGCACAGCCGCTCCGGATTGGCGGCGTAGTGCTCGATGAGCTGCGCCGCCTCCGTGGGGGTCGAGGCGATCACACAGCCGGCCCGGGCGATCACCTCGGTCTCGGCGGCGAGGCGCAGCAAGCCGGCGGGGGCCTGGTCGGCGCGGCGGGTGGCGTCCTTCACCCGGCCCAGGGTGTGGAAGGAGATGGCGAGGGGAACCCTCAAGACCTCGTGCAGCAGCAGCCCCGCCCAGCCCGACAGCCAGTAGTGACTGTGGAACAGGTCGTAGACGGCGCGATGGCGCACCGCCCAGCGGGCCACCCCCTCGGCGAAGTCGCCGACCACGGCGGCGAGGGCATCGTCCCCCGAGCCGGGCGAGGCCCCGGCGGCGACCTGCACCACCCGGTAGCCGGGCACCACCTCGATCTCGCCGGCGGCGGCTCCCCGGGTGAACACATCCACCTGCACTCCCCGCCCCGCCATGGTCTGGGCCAGTTCGTGGACGTAGACGTTCATCCCCCCGGCGTCGCCCGCGCCCGGCACGGCCAGCGGCGAGGTGTGGATGCTGAGGTAGGCCACCCGCTCGATCACCGCCGCCCCTCCACCACGAAGAGCGGCCGCGCCCGGCCCCCGAGCCGATACTTGTAGGGCTCCTCCCCCTTGAGGAAGTCGAAGCGGCCCAGGCCGGCACCGATGGCCTGCTGCACCAGGAGGTCTACCAGCACCACCCCGGGAGAGGCCCCGGCCGCCGAAGGGTCGTAGGCCGAGTTGTACAGGTAGTAGGCCCGGTCGTCCCGGAACCCGAAAGCCGCGGCTACCGGCACCCCGTCGGCGCCGGACAGCAGGTCGAGGCGGGCGCCTTCGAGGCGCAGCAGGTCCTCGAAGAAGGCCTCCATCGGCCCCGTGAGAAAGCCGCCCTTGGCCCCGGCGGCGGAGCGATGCATGGCGGCAAAAGCCGGCAGGCCCTCCGGGCCCGCCACCGCCAGGCGGGCCGCTCCGTAGGCCGCCTCGAAGCGCCGGCGCTTGCGCCGCACCTCGTGCCGTTCCTTGCCGTCGAGGCCGCCGAGGTACTCCTCATAGGTCCCGGGGAGGTCGAGGACCACCGCCACGGTGTGCGGTTCCGGGCCGGCGGCCCCCACTCCGGCCCGGGCCGCCCCAGTGGCGACCACCGCCGCCGCCTCCTCCGGGAGGGAGTCGAAACGGAAAGGGGTGCCCGGCGCCAGGCTCGACAGCAGGCCGGCAACGAGGTCCGCCGCCCCGGCGCCCAGGGGGGAGTGGTAGTCGGTCAGATCGGCCTCGCCCATGAGCTCCACCGCCCCGTCGGGGAGCCGACAGGCCGCGAGCAGCGCCGTGGAGTTGGAGAGGAGGAGCGCTTCGCCCCGGCCGCGGTGGCGCCACCAGGCCTCGAGGAAGGGGCGCCGGGGAAACGGGCCGACCAGTTCGGCGGCGGGAGGGAGGCCGAATCCGGGTGAGTCCCAGCCGGCCGGGGCGGCGCTCATCCGGGGCCTTCCAGCACCTGCAGTCGTCCCACCATCCGGCCGCCGCCCAGCACCGCCGGCTCGGCAACCTCGGCCAGCATCGCCGCCGGGTGATCGGACAGTATCCCCAGGCGGCGCAGGGTGGCGACGACCGCCGTGACGGCCGGGGCGCCCTGGCCCGTCCAGCACTTGGCCGCCACCCCGAGTCCCCCGAACCAGGCCACTCCGAGGCAGCCCTGCGCCCCGCCCTTCACTGCGGCGGGGAGCCAGCGGGCCAGTTCTGCCTCGGCCCGGTCGCCGTCGGAGGTGATGGCGGCGAAACGCGCCATGGCCTCGGCCACCGGCGCCAGGGCCGGGTCGGTGGCCAGCCGGGCGAAGGCCCGGGCCAGGCCGGCGACCGTGCCGCTGAAGGTGGGGACCCCGCAGCCGTCCACCCCGGTGGGGTCAGGCGATTCGCCGCTGGAGGCCGCCACCTCCTCCCTGATCTCCCGCTGCAGCGGGTGATCGGCGTCGGTGTAGCGCAGCGGCCACCCCCGGGCAGCGCAGGCTCGCAGCATCGCCGAGTGCTTGCCCGAGCAGTTGTGAAACAGGCGATGGGGAGCGGCCACCCCGGCGGCGGCCAGGCGGCGGCCGGCGCTCGCCGCGGCGGGCCAGTCCGGCGGGCACAGCAGGTGCTCCGGCCCCAGGCCGGCCTCAGCCAGCATCTGCGCCGCCAGCGCCACGTGGATCGGCTGGCCGGCATGGCTGGCCGAGGCCAGGGCCAGTTGCTCCGCCGCCAGGGGGGGCCCGTGGCGCCGCGACACCGTCGCCTGGAAGGGCTTGGCGGCCGACCGGAAGAAGAAGCGGGTGCCCTGATCGTCGCCGGAGCGGAACACGACGGTTCCGGCGGCATCCACCGCGGCCACGGTCACGGGGTGGCGCGCCTCCACCACCCCGGAGCGAACCGACCCGATGAGCACCGCTACCCCTGAGGGACGGCAGACCCGTCCGGCAGGGCCTCGCGATAGCGGCGCACCAGCTCTGCCTGGATGCGGTCGGAGGCCTCGAAGACGGCCCGCCGCTGACGCGACACCTCGGCCTCGGCCTCGGCCAGGCGGTGCTGGACTCCTGCCAGTTCCGCGTCGTCCATCTCCGGCAGCCGGGCCAGGAAATCGTCCTCCAAGGCTTGATCGACAGCGCGCCGGCCCGACGCGGGCAGATCGGGCAGCTCCACCGACACCCGGCGTTCGGGCAGCCCCGGCTCTCCGGCGGCCCAGGAAGCCAGGACTTCGGGAAGGGCCTCGAGAAGGCTGCGCTGCTCCTCGCCGGCCCGCCGCCGCACCTCGAAGGTGAGCAAGTCGAGGCGACCCTGCAACAGCCGGCGGTAGTAGGAGAGCTCGACGTCGAGGTCGGAGCAGATGCGCCGCCGGGCGCGCAGGTCCTCGAGTGAGAGACCCTCGAGCCCGGAGGTGAACTCCGGGGTCTGGACCTGGTCGATGCGGCGGCGGGGGGTGTGGTTCACGATGGTGCCTCGCGAGGCGGAAGCCAGCCTATCCCATCGCCGCCCGGTTTCAACAGTGGCGGGCCAGGGTGGGGTACGGGTTGACCGCCCCCATGCCGTTCGGGTGTATCTCGAAGTGCAAGTGGTACGCCCCGGGAGCGGAGTTGCCGGTGGAGCCCATGTACCCGATCACCGTGCCCCGGGCCACCCACTGCCCGCTGGAGAGGGCGGAGTTGTAGGCGTCGAGGTGCGCATACAGGAAGAAGCCTCCGTAATCGGCGTACAGCCGCAGGGTGCTGCCGCCGGCCACGCTGGACCCGTTCTGGATCACCCCGTTGGCCACGGCGTAGAGGGGCGTGCCCCGCGGGCCCATGAGGTCGGTGCCCACGTGCAGCCGGCCCCCCGACCGCGGCGCGCCCCAGGAGTCCACGAACACCGTCGACCCGAGCGGCACTGGGCAGATGAACCCCGGAGTGATCGAATCGGGCACGCCGCCGGCCGGCCCGAGCAGGGCGGATCGGATGGCGGCCAGGCGCTCCTCCTCCGCCAGACGGGCCTGGCGTTCTGCCTCCTCGCGGCGCCGCTGCTCGGCCAGGGCTGCCTCGGCCGCCGAGAGGTTCTGGTTGGCCGCGGCCAGTTCGTTCTCCCTCTCGGCCAGCAGCTCGTACATGCGGGCGGCCACTGCCTCGGCCTCCAAGCGGAGGTCGCCGGCCTGGAGAGTCTCCTCCTCCATCTCCGCCTTGAGGCGGGCCATCTCGCCGGTGATGGCCTCCATGCTGTCGAGCGAGGCGGACTGCTCCTCAACGGCCCGGGCCATCACCTGGCGGGCCACGAGCGTTTGCAGCGCCCGGTCGCTCATGACGATGCCGCCCAGGGAGCCCTGCTGGCCGCCCTGCATGTAGGCCTCCACGGCGCGTTGTCGGATCTCGGCGCGCAGTCGGCGGGACTCCGCCTCATAGGCATCGATGCGACTGCGCATCTGCCCGATGCGGAAGATCAGGTCCTGGTACTGCGCGTTGAGTTCCTCGTAGACCAGAGCCGCTTCGTTCAGGTCGTCGAGGGCGGCGGCGCGTTCGGCGGCGGCCTCCTGCTGAGCGCGGCGAGCCTGCTCCACCTCCTCCTCGCTGGCCGAGCGCGCCGGAGCGGCGGCGGCCAGCACCACGAGGGCGACGAGCAGGGCCGACCCGAGACGGGCGAGCCTCGACGAGGCGGGCATTGGGATCATGCTATGACGGGAACCGAGTTATCCACAGGCTTTCCCTCCAACCATCGGCACCAGGCGGTGTCCCATGAAGGGGAACGGTGCGGGAGGGTGGCCCTGCTGGGCGCTTCGGGCTACGGCACTGCCCGGTGAGGTGCGGGGTTCCGAGGGGCTCGGGTTCCT
>JALOLI010000158.1 GCA_025456165.1 Acidimicrobiia bacterium
GTAGGGCTCCCGGCGCGGGTCGCCCCCGCCGCCCCCGCCGCGGCGGCGGCGCCGCTTGTTGCGGGAGCCGCCCTCCCAGCGGTCCTCGCCGGATTCCTCGCCCTCCGGTGCTTCCGCCCCCTCGCCTTCCGCCTCGTCCTCGCCGCGGGGCGAGGCCTCGGAGGGAGCGCCGCCCTCGCCGTCGGCGGAGCGCACCTCTTCGATGGCGGGCAGCTCGATCTGCACCGGCTCGGAACTCGCCTCGAAGCCGTCGGAGCCGACGATGGCGGTGATGAGCTTCGACTTCTGGAGCGTCGCATGGTCGGGCACACCGAGCGAAGCGGCGATCACCCGAAGCTCGTCGAGCGACTTCTCCTGAAGCATGGCTCTGCTGGTCATAGGATCCTTTCGGCGAGGCTCAGCCGCGCTTGGCGGCCAGAGCGCGCTGGTACGCCTCCCAGTCGGCGTTGAAACGGGCCATCCCGATGTCGGTCAGCGGATGGTGGGACCGGGTGCCGCAGGCTGGCTGCCAGCACCTGGGTGTCGTAGCCCTGGGCGGCGTACACCTCGACTATCTCGGCCAGCAGGCCGAGCCCGTCGTTCCCCGAGTCGTCCACCCGCCCCAGGAACGGCGACACGAAGGTGGCCCCGATGTTCGCCGCCAGGATCGCCTGCGCCGCCGAGAAGACCAGGGTCACATTGATGCCCATGCCCTCATCCACCATGCGGGCCCCGGCGGTGATCCCTTCCTTGGTCAGCGGCACCTTCACGATGACGTTGTCGGCGATGGCGGTCAGGTCGCGGGCCTGGGCCAGCATCTCCTCGACGGTGGGCGCCACCACCTCGGCCGACACCGGGCCCGGGGTGATCTCGCAGATCCGGGCGATGAGTTCGGCGAACTCGAGGCCTTCCTTGGCGGCGAGGCTCGGGTTGGTGGTGACCCCGTCGAGGATGCCCCAGTCGCGGGCGATGGTGATATCGGAAAGGTGAGCTGTGTCCAGGAAAAGCTTCACGGCACCTCCAGAAGGGCCGGGCAACTGCCGCGCGCCACGCACGCAGGGAGATAGGAGCCGGTCACTGGGAACGTCGGGTTGGAAACCCGGACTTGGATTCTAGGGCCTTTGCCGGCGGGGGCAAGACCGGACCGCCCGGGACCCGGCGGGGACTGCGGTCAACCAGCGGCCGCCGGCTCCCGCACCAGGTGCACCTGCGCCGGGCGGCGCCCCTCGATGACCAGCACCGGGTCGCCGGCCGCGGCCCGGTAGGCGGCGAGCAGATCGCCTTCCGGCTGGCGGCGATCGCCCCCGACCCAGAGCATGAAGGTGACGGTCCCCGGCCGCGCCGGCAAGCGCACCTCGTCCAGATCGAAGGTCGTGGACTCGCAGGCCGAGTACCACATAACCTGGGGCACCCTGCTGGCCACCACCAGGCAGGGGCGGCCGTCCGCCAGGACGGTGATCTCCTCCGCCGCCCGCCGCACGGTGGCGGTCTCGGCGCCGAGATCGCGGTTGCGCTCCCGGGCCAGGCCGACCGCGGCGGCGGACAGCACCACCACGAGGACGGCGGCGGTGACGGTTCGGGCCCGGCCGGGCACCAGAGCGGTGAGTCGCTGCAGCCCCGGCGCCGCGGCGACCCACAGCCAGGGGTAGGCCGGCGCCAGGTAGCGCACCTCACCGTGCAAGACCAGGGCGAGGGCGACGGCGGTGGCCAGGCCGGCGACCACTGCCGCCGACAACCCGCCGCGGTCGGTCTCCCCCCGGCTCGCCCAGCCGAAGCCGGCCGCCACCCCCACCAGGGCCAGCACCACCGCCGCCGGGCCGACCACCTGGTGGGCAAGGTCGGCGTAATCGGCGAACCCACTGGAAGAAGAGCCCTCGAAGCCGGAGATGGCCGCCAGCGGAGAAGCCTTGCCTCCGGTGAGGGCGGGCAGGGCGAGGATGACCGCCACCGCCGCCGTGGCCGCCAGGGCGGCCACGATCGCCGGGGCGGGGTAGCGCAGCAGCATCCGGCGACGCCAGCCGGCGACCACCAGGAGACCGATGGCAATGGGCAGCGGTGCTCCGAAGCGCAGGAAGGTGGCGGCGGCGACTCCCGGCACCAGGGTGAGCATCCACCACGAGGAGCGCTCCCCGCCGGTGGCGAGCACGAACACGGTGACGGCGGCGAGGCCCAGGGCGGCGCCGGGGACGTCGGGCCAGACCTGGGTGGCGGCCAGCAGCAGCGGGGGGCTGAGGGCCACCCCGGCAGCGGCGATGAGGCCCGCCCGGGGGCCGAAGAGATGCCGGGCCAGCAGCCAGGCGACGAGCACCAGCAAGAGGCCAAACCCGGCCACCACAGCGCGGAACACCGTCGGGTGGCCGCCCAGCCCCCAGAACAGGGAGAGCACCCAGGGAAGGCCGGGGGCGCGGAAGGAATCCCAGTAGCGGCCCCAGGGATCGCCGGCAGCGAAGTCCCGGGCCCGCAGGCTGTAGACCGCCTCGTCCCAACCCAGCGGCGGCCCGCGCCGGATGGACAGCGCCACCACGAGCAGGTAGCCGAGGACGATTCCCGCCAGGGCCAGCCATTCCCATCGAGCGAAGGCGCCGCCGACCGAGAACGGACGGCGCGGCGCGAGGGCGGCGGGAGCGGCGCTATCGGCGGCGGGCGGGTCTGGTTCCACGGCGCCCGATGGTATCGCCGGCAGGCTCCCTCGGCGGTGGCCTCAGGCGGCGTCGCCTCAAGGCCCGATGCCGCCCGGCCGCCAAGCGCCGGCCGTCGAGCGGCGGCGGCCCATTGCCGCACCCCCTCACATGTGGTCGGGAGCCGACAGGCCGAGCAGGCCGAGGACCGCCGCCAGCACGCTCTTGGCCGCCTCCGCCAGCCACAGCCGGGCCTGGGTGAGGGCGGCGTCGTCGGTGACGATGCGGCAGTCGGTGTAGAACTTGTGGAAGGCGGTGGCGAAGTCCTGCCCGTAGGCGGCGATGCGGTGCGGGGCCCGGCGGGCCGCTGCCTCGGCGACCTCCTCGCCCAGCCGATCGGCCTGCTTGAGCAGCTCGACCTCGGCGGGATGGGCGAGCCGGGAGAGGTCGGCTTCTTCCAACGGCCCCCGCCGCACCCCGCGCCCGGCGGCGAACTCCTCCAGGCTGCGCACCCGGGCGTAGGCGTACTGGAGGTAGTAGACGGGGTTCTCCATGCTCTGCCGCTTGGCCTCTTCGAGGTCGAAGTTGAGCGTGGTGTCGGGGCTCACCGCCACCAGGTAGTAGCGGGCGGCGTCGGCGCCGACCTCCTCGATCACCTTGCGGAAGGTGACGAATTCCCCGGCCCGGGTCGACATGCGCACCGGCTCGCCGCTGCGGAAGAGGTTCACCATCTGGGTGATGATCAGCTCCAGCCGGTCCGGGTCGAAGCCCAGCGCGGCCACCGCCGCCTTCATCCGCGGCACGTAGCCGTGGTGGTCGGCCCCCCAGATGTTGATGAGCCGGTCGAAGCCCCGATCGAACTTGTCCAGGTGATAGGCGACGTCCGGGGCCAGATAGGTGTAGCGGCCGTCGCCGGTGACCAGGACCCGGTCCTTCTCGTCGCCGAAATCGGTGGAACGGAACCAGAGCGCTCCCTCGGCCTCGTAGAGGTACCCCCGCTCCCGGAGGCGCCTGATGGCCTCCTCCACCTCGCCACGGCGGTGCAACTCGGCCTCGCTGAACCACGAGTCGAACGGGATGCGGGCCAGCTCCAGGGTCTCCTCGATATCGCGCATCGCCCGGGCCAGGCCCCAGGCCAGCACCCGCGGCCCCCACTCCCCGGCCGCCAGGCCCCGCAGCTCCGGGCCCAGGGCGACGGCCAGCTCGCGGCCCCACTCCTCCAGGTAGGCCCCGTGGTAGCCGTCTTCCGGAACGGCTGCTTCCTCCCCCAGCGCCTGGCGAGCCCGGGCCTCGAGGCTGGCGGCGAAGCGGCTCATCTGGGCGCCGGCGTCGTTGTAGTAGTACTCCCGCTCCACGGGGTGGCCGACGTAGTCCAGGATGCGGCACAACACATCGCCCACCACCCCGCCCCGGCCGTGGCCGATGTGCAGCGGCCCGTTCGGGTTGGAGGAGACGAACTCGACCTGCACCCGCTCGCCGGCGCCGGCCCGCGAGCGAGCGTGGCCGGGGCCGCCCTGCGCCGCCCGGGCCAGCACGGCGGCGTACCAGGAGGGCCCCAGGGTGAAGTTGACGAACCCGGGGCCCGCCACCTCCACCCGCTCCAGGTGGGGAATGGGAGGCAGGTGCTCCACGATCAGGGCGGCGATGTCGCGCGGCGCCCGCCGAGCCGGTCGGGCCGCGACCAGGGCGGCGTTGGCCGCCCAGTCGCCGTTGCTCCGGTCCCGTGGGCGCTCCACCACGAACGCCAGGCCGCCCAGGTCGGGGAGGGCGGCGGCGGCGGCGGCCGAGCGCAGGGCGTCGGCTACGGCCCGGTGGATGGCTTCGGGGAACATGCTGGCTCGGCATCGTAGCCCCGGGGACGGCTCCCCCACCTTGATACAATCGCCGGACCGCCCTCGTAGCTCAGGGGATAGAGCACCGGCCTCCGGAGCCGGGTGCGTGGGTTCGAATCCCGCCGAGGGCACTCCAGCCTCCCCCGCGGCTGCGGGGGAGGCGCGGCCGGCGTCAGCCGGACGCGGAGGGGGAAGCCCACCAGCACCCGCCCGGCGCGAGGCGCGGCCGGCGTCAGCCGGACGCGGAGGGGGAAGCCCACCAGCACCC
>JALOLI010000159.1 GCA_025456165.1 Acidimicrobiia bacterium
CGCCTGCTCGTGGGGCGCGGGGGCGGGCGGGCCGGTGAGGGCCGAGGGGAGGGTGACCGCGGCGCTCCCGGCGGCGACGATGGCGATGGCCGCGACCACGGCCTTGCCGCCCAGGCCGGCCATGGTCCCGGCGCCGACCATGCCGCCGCCGAGCACGGGGAGGATCCCGCCGGCGATCGGGAGCGGGGCGGGGAAGAGGGCGGCGAGGTGGTGGCGGCGCTCGCGCACCCGGTGCTCGACCTCGGCGCAGCATGAGCAGTCGCGCAGGTGGGCCCGCACGCTGCGGGCGCGAAGGACCCGCCGGTCGCCCTCGGCCAGGCGCGTGCGCACCTCGCGGCAGCACATGTCCCGGCCGGCGGCGAAATCGGCCAGGGCCAGGCGGGCCTCGTAGATGAGCTGCTTGGCCGCCTCGGCGGGGACCCCGAGGGTGAGGGCGATCTCGCGGTGGGAGAGCCCCGAGAGCTCACGCAGCAGCAGGGCCGCCCGCTGGGGCCCGGGGAGCTGGTCCAGGTCGCGCACGAGCTGGGCGAGCTCCTGGCGGAGCTCGGCCCGCTCCCCGGGGCCGGGCTCGGCGCTCGGGGCGCAGTCGGAGAGCTCGGTGCAGGCGTCGGGCCGGGCGCGCAGCTGGTCGATGCAGGCGTTGTGGGCGATCCGGTAGAGCCAGGCCCGGACGGCCAGGTCCTGGCGCGGGCGGCCCTGGAGCGACTGGTAGGCCGAGAGCATGGCCGCCTGCACGGCCTCCTCGGCGTCCTCGGGCCGGCGCAGGATGGACAGGCAGTAGCGGTGCAGCCCGTCGCGATGGCGGGCATAGAGGGCCTCGAAGGCCACTTCGTTGCCCCGGGCGACCATCCCGGCGAGCGCCCGGTCCGGGAGCGCCCGCAGCGCGGCGGGGCCCGGGACGGGCGGCGACGGCGCAGGGGCCGTCAGGATGGGCGGCGCGGTGGTGGCCAGAGGGGCCCTCCGGGTGGGTCCGCGATGACGGGGGAGTCCTCGCAAAAACGCTAGCGCGCCGCGCGGGCGCCGACCCCCCTCGCAAGTCCAGTCACGACCCGCCGTACGGATGGTCTGGTGGCCCGGTCGGCCCGCCTGCAGGGCGGCTAGGCTGCCGGGCTCGGGGGAGTTCCAACCGGGGGCGCGCAGCGACGGTGCGCGCCAGGAGGTGCGCGTGCCGCTCGGCTCGATCGGCAACCCGCTCCGCGTCGCGATCGTGGGCTCCGGCCCATCGGGGTTCTACGCCGCGGAGCATCTGCAGGCCCAGCCCGATCTGGTGGTCCAGATCGACATGTACGACCGTCTGCCCACGCCGTTCGGCCTGGTGCGCGGCGGCGTGGCCCCGGACCATCAGAAGATCAAGTCGGTCACCCGGGTCTACGACAAGATCGCCCGGCACCCGGAGTTCCGCTTCTACGGCAACGTGGAGTTCGGCCGCGATCTGGCCCATGAGGACCTGCAGGCCTACTACCACGCGGTCGTCTACGCGGTGGGCGCGCGCACCGACCGGCGCATGGGGATCCCGCGCGAGCACCTGCCCGGGTCCCACTCGGCCACCGAGTTCGTGGGCTGGTACAACGCCCACCCCGACTTCCGCTCGCTCTCGTTCGATCTGTCCGGTCCCCGGGCGGTGGTGGTCGGCAACGGCAACGTGGCGATGGACCTGGCCCGCATCCTCGCGAGCCCCCCCGAGGTGCTCGGGCGCACCGACATCGCCGAGCACGCGCTGGCCGCGCTCTCGGCGAGCGGGGTGCGCGAGATCGTCCTGCTCGGCCGGCGGGGGCCGGCGCAGGCCGCCTTCTCGACCAAGGAGCTCAAGGAGCTCGGCGAGCTGGAGGGGGTCGACGTGGTCGTCGACCCGGCCGAGCTGGAGCTGGACGAGCTGACCGCGGCCGACGTCGCCGGCCACCCCGACCGGGCCCGCGACCAGAACCTGGAGGTCCTGCGCGGCCTCGCCGCCCGCCCCCTGCGGGGCCACGAGCGGCGGATCGTCATGCGCTTCCTCATCTCGCCGGTCGAGCTCCTGGGCCGTGAGCGCGTGGAGGCCGTGGTGGTGGCCCCCAACGAGCTCTACCGCTCCGACGACGGGTCGCTGCGCCCCCGCCAGACCCTGGGGCGCGAGACCGTCATCGCCCCCTTGTGCTTCCGGGCCATCGGCTACCAGGGGGTGCCGCTCCCGGGCATCCCGTTCGACGCCATGGCCGGGGTCATCCCCAACGAGCGCGGCCGCATCCGCGACCCGGCCACCGGCCGGCGCGTGCTCGGCGAGTACGTGGTCGGGTGGATCAAGCGCGGCCCGCGGGGGATCATCGGCACGAACAAGCCCGACTCCCAGGAGACGGTGGACGCGCTGCTTGAGGACCTCAGGGAGGGGCTGCTCGAGAAGGCCGAGGTCCCCCGGCGCGAGGTGCTCGAGCGCCTGCTGCACGAGCGCCGCGAGGACTACGTCTCCTATGAGGACTGGCAGCTCATCGACATGCTCGAGCAGGAGCGCGGCCACGCCCAGGGCGCGCCCCGGGTGAAGTTCAGCCGGGTCGAGGAGATGCTCAGGGCCCTGCAGGAGCGCAAGGCCGCCGCGCCGGCCGCCCCGGAGGGCGGCGGAGACTAGGCCGGGAGCTCCTCCCGGGGGGTGGGGGTGCGCTCCACCGCCACCACGTGGGACTCGACGATGAGCGTCTCCAGGTCGCGGCCGGAGATGACCAGGAACCCGGGCACGGCGCGCACCTGCTCGCCGCGGCGCACGGCGATCGCGCCGGTGGTGGTCCACACCCGGGTGACGCGGGAGGTGTCGAGGGTCTGGAGGGACATCAGGCAGGCACCTCGATGATGTCGTAGACGGTGTTCCGGCGGGCCGGGGTGCGGCCCATCGAGCGGATGGCCGCCTCGAGCTCCTCCGGGGTGGCGAGCTGGCCGTGGGCGGCGCCCGAGGAGCGGGAGATGGACTCGTTCATGAGCGTGCCGCCGAGGTCGTTGCAGCCGGCGGCGAGCAGGCGCGCCCCGCCCTCCAGGCCGAGCTTGACCCAGCTGGCCTGGATGTTCGGGATCAGCCCGTCGAAGCCGATGCGGGCGACGGCGTGGATGAGCACCACCTCATCCCACGTCGGGCCGGGCCGTGAGCGGCCCTGCAGGAACATCGGCGCGCCCATGTGCACGAAGGGCAGCGGCACGAACTCGGTGAAGCCGCCGGTGCGCCGCTGCACCTGGCGCAGCACCTCGTAGTGGTTGGCCCAGGAGCGCGGTGAGTCGATGTGGCCGAACATGATCGTCGAGGTGGCCCGCAGGCCCAGCTCGTGCGCGGTGATCATGACCTCGGCCCACTCGGCCGTGGTGATCTTGTCCGGGCACAGGTACGCGCGGACCTCATCATCGAGGATCTCGGCCGCGGTCCCGGGGAGGGTGCCCAGCCCGGAGTCGCGCAGCCGGGTGAGGAAGTCGCGCACGCTCACCCCGAGGGTCTCGGCCCCCTGCCAGATCTCCAGCGGCGTGAAGCCGTGCACGTGCATCTGGGGCAGGCGCCGCTTGATCGCCTCGAGCACCCCGGCGTAGAAGTCGCCGGTGAACTGCGGGTGGATGCCGCCGACCAGGCAGACCTCGGTGGCCCCGCGCTCGGCCGCCTCGACCGAGCGGTGGACGACCTCGTGGATCTCCAGGATGTAGGGGTCGTCGCGGTACTTCAGGCTCTTGGGGCCCCGGGAGAAGCCGCAGAAGCCGCACTTGAAGTAGCACTGGTTGGTGTAGTTGATGTTGCGGTTGACCACGTAGGTCACCACCTCGCCGGCCGCCCGCTCCCGGAGCGTGTCGGCCACGTGGGCGATGACCTCGACCTCCTCGCCGCGGGCCGAGAACAGCCGCTCCATCTCCCCGCGCGTGGGCGGGGTGCCGGCGAGCGAGCGCTCGAGGATGCCGGCGAGGTCCGGGGGCAGCCGCTCCAGGTCGCGGGCGCCGGCGCCCGCCGTCCAGCCCGGGTCGGCCCACTCGGCCGACAGGCGCCGCTCGGGCACCGGGGCGGGCATGTCGCGGCCCGGGGCCCAGGGGTGGCGGGGGCGCGCGCAGCCGCGCGAGTCGGCCTGCATGAGCCAGGCGGTCAGCAGCGGCCGCGGAAGCTGCTCGCGCATGTGGTCGATCATCGTCCCGGGCGGGAGCACGGTGCGCTCGACCAGCCGCTCGGGCGCGATGGCCTCGCGCAGGCGGGCGAGATCGGCGTCGTCGACGCCGCTCATGACCAGGTCGCCGGCGCCCTGGCGCACGCAGGCCACCGCCTCGTCGATGGAGCCCACCGCGACCGAGACCCGGGTCGCCATGGCCGGGAGCGCGCAGACCGACGCCGCCTCGGCCACGCG
>JALOLI010000160.1 GCA_025456165.1 Acidimicrobiia bacterium
AAACGGCCGGCGGCGGCCAGCAGCACCCGTTCGGCCTCGGCGGATACCTCCGTCCCGACGCCATCCCCCGGGATGACCGCGATCCGATACTCCTTCACCAAACCCTCCTCCGGACTCTTGCTGCTTCTTCTCTCCAACCAGTGGCGCCCGTCGCCGCTGCTCACGCCTTCGACAGCACCGTCGCGACCACCCGCTCGACCGACGGGATCGCCAGGTCCTCCAGGTTGGCCGCGGAGGGAAGCGGGACGTGCGGGGTGGTGATCCGCACGATGGGCCCGTCGAGGTCCCACATGCACTCCTCGGCCACGATGGACGCGATCTCGGCTCCCCAGCCGCAGAGCCGGGGGTTCTCCTCGACGGTGAACAGATGGCCGGTGCGGGCCACCGACTCCAGGATCGTCCTGGTGTCCAGCGGCACCAGGCTGCGCACGTCGATCACCTCAGCCGAGACGCCGGATCGGCCGAGGCGCTCGGCGGCTTCCAGGGCCACCGGGACCATGGCAGCCAAGGCCACGATGGTGACGTCGGAGCCCGCAGCCCGCACGGCCGCCTTGCCCAGGACGTCGACGATCTCGCCGTCGGGCACATCCTCTTTGGCGGCGTAGAGCTTCTTGTGGTCGAAGAAGACCACCGGGTCGTCGTCGCGCACCGCGGCCGCCATGAGCCCGACGACGTCGCGGGGCGTAGACGGAGCCACCACCTTCAGACCGGGGACCGCCATCGCCCAGTTCTCCAGGCTCTGGGAATGCTGTCCCCCGAAGCGGGTGCCGCCTCCGTTGGCCGTGCGGATCACCAGAGGCAGGGAGACCTGGCCCCCGGTCATGTAGCGCGTCTTGGCGATCTGGTTGGCCACGCCGTCCCAGGTGACGGCGAGGAAGTCGCTGAACATCAGCTCGCCGATGGGCCGCAGGCCGTTCATGGCTGCTCCCATGATCGCTCCGATGATGGCCTGCTCGGAGATCGGGGTGTCGCGCACCCGGTCGGCGCCGAAGCGCTCGAAGAGGCCGACTGTGGTCTTGAACACGCCTCCGGCGGCGCCTACGTCCTCGCCGATGAACACCACCCGCGGGTCGTGCTCCATCTCCTGCCCGATGCCCCGGGCGATGGCATTGCGGTAGGTCAGTTCCGCCATTCCGAACCCCCATTCGCCCACAGGTCGGTCAGCAGGGTGTCGGGATCCGGCGACGAGGCGGCTCGCACCGCGTCGGTGGCCTCGTCCACCTCGGCCAGCACGAGGCGCTCCATCTCATCGAGGACGCTCACCGGGAACCCGAGCCCTTCCAGGCGGGCCCGGTAGAGCGGCAGCGGGTCCCGCGTCAGCCAGGCGGCTACCTCCTCGTCGGGGCGGTACTTGCCGGGGTCGGCCCGGGAATGGCCCTTGTGCCGATAGGTCAGGGCCTCGACCAGGGAAGGGCCCTCACCGCGCCGGGCCCGTTCGACGGTGCTCACTGCGATCTCGTACACGGCGTCGGCGTCGTTGCCGTCGACGATGATGCGCTCGAGGCCGTAAGCCCCCGCCCGATCGGCGGCGGGGTACTCCACGGGGATGACCGCCGAGATCGGGGTGTACTCCATGTAGAGGTTGTTCTCGCACACGAACACCACCGGCAGCTTCCAGATCGCCGCCAGGTTCAGCGCTTCGTGGAAGGTCCCGATGTTGGTGGTGCCGTCCCCGAAGAAGCACACGGAGACCTGCCCGGTTCCCCGCACCACGCCGGCCCAGGCGGCTCCCACGGCCACGGGGAGGTGGGCGCCGACGATGGCATACGAGCCCATGGCGCCCCTGGGGATGTCGGTGATGTGCATCGACCCGCCCTTGCCCCCGCAGCACCCGATGCTGCGCTGGGCGCACTCGCCCAGGATGGCTGCCATCGACATGCCGCGCAGCAGCATGTGGTTGTGGCCCCGGTAGGTGGCAAAGGACATGTCGCCGGGTCGTAGCACGGCGGCGAAGCCCGCCGCCACGGCTTCCTGTCCGAGACCCAGGTGAGTGGTGCCCTGGACGAGACCCTCCATGAACAGGTCGTAGGCGCGCTTCTCGAGCATCCGGGTCCGCAGCATGCCCTGGTAGAGGAGCAGGCGGGTGGCTTCGGTGATCTCGAAGGTGCCGGTGGGCGGGGACATCAAGCTAGACCCCCTCGAGTGTCGGTCGGATGAGGCCTCCCCGGTGACCGGAGCGAGGCCCTCGGGGGAGGGCCGGAGTCCCGACCCGGCACGGTCGGCGGCCGGGAATGCACCGCTCTCGGGCATCGGCAAGGGCGTCTCCGGGGTGGTAGTGTTCCAATCGATTATCGAGGATAGCCGTCCGTGGCGGAGCGATGGGAGGCGATTCCCGAGTGAAGCCCTCTAGCTGGCGGAGGCCCGGTCCGGCGCCGGCCGGTTCTGGCCTGGATTGGGCCGCGCCCGGCTCCGCCCTGCCGCTGATCGGCCGTCTTCTCGCTCCGGCGGGAGGGCGCTGATCGTGGCCACCGTCGTGCTCCTCGGGACCCTGGACACCAAGGGAGGGGAGTACGCCTTCATCCGGCAGGAGGTCTCGGCGGCCGGGTGCGATGTGATCCTGGTGGACGCCGGCATCGTCGGCCCCCCGAGAGTCGCCGCCGACGTCACCGCCGATCAAGTGGCGCGCGCCGCCGGCGAGGAACGGGCCGCCCTGGCCGCCGCCGGCGACCGGGGCGTCGCGGTGGCCGCCATGGCCGAAGGGGCGGCGATCGTGCTCGAGCGCCTTTTCGCCGAAGGCCGGCTCCACGGGGTGCTCGGCCTAGGCGGCTCTGGCGGCTCGTCACTCTTCAGCCGGGCAGTGCGGGGCCTGCCCCTCGGCCTCCCCAAACTCCTCGTCTCCACCGTCGCCTCGGGCAATACCCGGGCGTATGTAGGCATCTCGGATCTGACCCTCATGTACTCCGTGGTGGACATCGCCGGCATCAACGCCATCTCGGAGCGAGTGCTGGGCAATGCCGCCGCGGCGATGGCCGGGATGGCCCGCCACTTCGCCGGTTTCCTTCCTCGCCCCGGCGGCAGGCCACTGCTCGCCGCCACCATGTTCGGCAACACCACCCCCTGCGTGGAGGCTGCCCGATACCGGCTCGAGGAGTGGGGGTATGAGGTGCTCGTCTTCCACGCCACCGGGTCGGGCGGCATGGCCATGGAGTCCCTGATGGAAGCCGGCCTGATCACCGGGGTGCTCGATGTGACCGCCGCCGAACTGGCCGACGACCTTCTCGGTGGGCTGGGCTCGGCCGGGCCGGACCGCATGGAAGTGGCGGGGAGGCTGGGCCTCCCGCAGGTGGTGGCGCCGGGGGCCATCGACATGGTCAATTTCGGGCCTCCCGAATCGGTCCCGGAGCGCTTCCGCAGCCGCCACCTGTACCGGCACAACCCGGCGGTCACCCTCATGCGCACCAGCCCCGGGGAGTGCGCCGAACTGGGGCGGATCATGGCGGAGAAGCTGAACCGGGCGGCGGGGCCCCTGACGGTGTTCCTCCCGCTCTGCGGCTTCTCGGCGATCGGGGTGGAGGGGGGAGTGTTCCACGACCCCGCCGCCGACGCGGCGCTGGTCGCCGGCCTTAAGGCCGGTCTCGACCCCCGGGTCGAGGTGGTGGAGTTCGACACGCACATCAACGACCCTGCCTTCGCCGCGGCGATGGCGGCACGCCTGCACGAGCACTACCAGGCGTGGGCCCGCCGGGGGAGGCCCGAGCAGGAGGGATCGGCACCGGAGCCCAAGGAGGCAGCGCAGCAGCCAGTCGAAGCCATCGCTCGGCCGTAGGACGCGGCCGACGAGAAGCAGGCGTCTAGGAAAGGAGCCGGTCGGAATGGCCGACACGAGCAAGGTAGTGAAGCAGTTCCTCGGGGACGACAAGTTCCCCGTCAAGTGGGACAGCGAAGCCGAGAAGCAGCTGTTCTGGGTCTACGACGATCTGCACTGCCCGCACCCCCTGTCGCCGATGTACTTCGACATCGGCGGCTGGTGGCTCACCTGCGATCACATGTTCCGCCGTTTCGGGACCCCGTTCGCGGCGGACTGGATCGCCAAGAACATCAACGGCTACCTGTACACCGCGGTGCCGCTGGCCGACGCCGACGTCCTGGTCGACGGCGAGGAGTACGGCAACGTGTACCGGGCCCGGGTGCCCAAGGCCGACCCGGGCTACGCCTCGAAGATCGGTGCCTACCTGGGGGCGGTCCTTCCGGTGTACGGGCGCGAGTTCGACGGCTGGTGGCGCAACCGCCTGGTTCCCGAGATCCAGCGCAACTTCGATTACCTCGAGGGCAAGATCGACAACTGGGAAGCCATCGACCTCC
>JALOLI010000161.1 GCA_025456165.1 Acidimicrobiia bacterium
CGCGTCCAGGCCCCGGCCGATGGCCTCCCGCACCCGGCGCTCGCCGTCGGCCATCGACCGGTCGTAGGCCGAGTGACGGCGCGACCCGGCAGGCACCCGGGGAGCCGTCTCGTCCAGAGGCCCGGTCCCGACGGCCAGGTCGAAGGCGTGCACCGAGGAGCAGTGGACCATCCGTCGCGCTCCGCACTCCAGAGCGGCCCGGGCGGCGTTGCCCGCCCCCTCGACGTTGATCGCCGGCACCGCTCCCCCGGCGTCGCCCAGGATGGAGACGACCCCGGCCAGGTGGTAGACGACCTCCATCCCGGCGAAGGCGGCCCGCAGCGAGTCCGGGTCGAGCAAGTCGCCGTGAGCTATCTCGACGTCGAGCCCTTCAAAGACACGAGTCGAGCCCTTCAAAGGCACGAGCGTTGCGGTGGACCAGCACCCGCACCCGATCGCCGCGCTCCAAGAGCAGGCGCACCAGGTTGGCGCCCAGATGCCCGGAGGCGCCGGTCACCACAACCTGCATGGAGGGCCCTCCTCGCCGGCCGTCCGGCGGGGGACGGCCTGCCGACTCTAGGCAGGGTGGGGCGAGGGCGGGGCAGGATGAATCAGTCGAGATGCTCCGGGAGGTCGTCGACGGACATGCCGGCCTCTCGCAGAACGGAGGCCAGAGGCCCTCTGGCCCGTTCCAGATGGAGCGGAACGATGACCGTCCTGCCCTCCGAGTTGCCCAGCGTGGCGAGGCTCCCCCCGGTGGCCGACCGACACGACACATGGCAGCGGTGAATCGCACGAACGAATCCTGCGGCCTCGGCGCGGGGACGACCAGGCCCTCGGCACCGGCCGCCCCCGACGGAAGGGCCCGGTACCCTGGCGGGGTGATCGAACTCGACCTCACCGGCGTCGCCCACGGGGGCGAGGCCGTGGGCCGCCTCGAAGGCAAGGCCTGCTTCGTGGGTGGGGCCATGCCGGGGGAACGGGTGCGGGGGGAGATCGTCAAGGACGGCGGCGCCTGGGCCCGGGTGGAGTTGCGTGAGGTGGTGACGGCGTCGCCGCAGCGGGTCGAGCCGCCCTGCCCGCTCTTCGGCGCCTGCGGCGGCTGCCAATGGCAGTTCGCCGACTACCCGGCCCAGCTGGAGTGGAAGCGGCAGATCGTGGCGGGGCAGCTGGCGCACCTGGGCCGGGTCGAGGATCCGCCGGTGCGGGACACGGTGGCGGTGGGGGCACCGTTCCGCTACCGCAACCGGGTGGACTTCCAGGTAGCGGAGGGCCGGCCCGCCTTCTCCCGGCGGCGGAGCCACCTGCTGCAGCCCATCGACGACTGCCTCCTCCTCCACCCGGCGCTGGGCGATCTGGTCTCCCGCCTCGGCGACCTGGGGGGCGCGGCGGCCCTCACCCTGCGGGTGGCGACGGCCACCGGCGACCTGCTGGCGGTGGTCGACGGGCCCGTCCCCTCCCAGGCGACGGGCTGGGAGTGCGGCGTCGTGCAGAAGGGCCGGGGCCGGCTGGTCCCGGCGGTGGGACCGGGCTGGATCGTCGAGACGGTGGCCGGGGTGGCGTTGCGCATCACGGGCGACGCCTTCTTCCAGAACAACACCGCCGGTGCCGAGACGCTGGTGCGGTTGGTCGAGGAAGCCCTTTCGCCCCGGCCCGGGGAGACCTTGCTCGACGCCTACGCCGGAGGAGGGCTCTTCGGCCTCACCGCAGGCCGGGCAACGGCGGGGGTCATCGCCGTCGAATCCGACCCCATCGCCGTCGACGACCTGCGGCACAACGCGGCGTCGGCACCGGTGCCGGTGCGGGTGGTGGAGGGCGCCGTCGAGGCGGCGCTCCCTTGCCTGGAGGCCCGCTGGGAGCTCGCCGTGGCCGACCCGCCCCGCACCGGCCTGGGCGAGGCGGGGGTCGGGGCGGTCGTCGCCGGGCGGCCGCGCGCCGTCGCCTACGTGTCCTGCGACCCGGCCTCCCTGGCCCGCGATGCCCGCACCCTGGCCGCCGCCGGCTACGGGCTCGCCTGGGCAGCCCCGGTGGACCTGTTCCCCCAGACCTTCCACGTCGAGACCATCGCCGCCTTCACCGCCCGGTGAGGGCCTCCGGCCGCGCAGCGCAACCTGGGCCGGGCCGGTGCGCTTACCCGCCCACCCGCGCTCCCCGCAGATCGAAGACGCCGCGCCCGCCCAGCTGGCTGACGGCCGTGATCGTGCCCGTCATGGCTCCCTCGGCGTCGATGGTGGCGGCGACGGTGAAAGTCCCCGGGTTGTCGACGCCGACCCCGGCCACCGAGCTCCTTCCCATGAACTCGCCCGAGCATTCCACCGCACCCCGGTCGTCGACCGTGCCGGAGCAGGACCCCGTCAGCGACAGCTGCGCCTGGACCCCGCCGCCGTAGTCGTAGACACCCGACCAGTCGAAGCCGGCGTCGACCGTGCCCTCGCCGGTGATGGTGGCGGTGAAGGGCACGGTGGTGGCGAAGCCGGCTTCGGCGACCGTCCAGTCGAAGGTCCCCTCGTAGTCGCCGGCGAAGGACGGGGCACTCTCGTCGGGGCTCATGACGACCCGGGCACAAGCCCCGGTGTCGGTTCGGGTCAGGGTCGCCTGTGCCGACTCGCCGGGGCTGAGGAAGCCCCAGCGCCAGCGGGCCACGTCGTCGTCGGTGGTGAGGCTCTCGCCTCCGGGGGTGAGGAGCCCCGGGCCGTTGACCGCGATCTGCACGACGGTGGCGTCCCCGCCTCCGGGGGCGGTGGCGACGATGCGGAAAGTGAGCGGATCGTCCTCGGCGGCCCGGGCCCGCAACCGCAGGGTGGCCCGGCCCATCACCGCCTCGCGGCTGGAGGTCACCCCGAGCCGTTCCGACAGCACCTTCCACACCGCATTGTCGACGCGGAGCACTCTTCCACCCAGGGCCGGATCCACCGCGGTGATGCGTTCGTTGATGTCGGGGTTGGCGATCTCGGTGGCCGCGGTGTCGACGAGGATCTGCTTGATCTCCGCGGCGCTGAGGCTGGGATCCAGCGCCTGCAGTAGTGCGGCGGCGGCGGTCGCCTGCGGAGCAGCGAAGGAGGTGCCGCTCTTCACGACCGGCGTGCCGTCGTCGGCCATGCCGGTGAAGACGTCCTGGGCGATGGCGGCCAGGGTGACTTCTCCGCCCGAGGCCGAGAAGTTGGAGCCGACGGTGTGCTGGACGCCGGCGGCGTCGGTCCAGGTCTCGACCCAGCGTTCGCCCTGGTGATTCAGGCCGCCCACCGTCACCAGGTTCGGCTCGCTCAGGCCGCCGGGGGCCCAGCCGGCCAGGTCGATGGCGTCGTTGCCCGCCGCCGCCACTACCAGCACGCTCGGGTGGCTGACGGCCAGGTCACGCAGGAACTGCCGGACCAGGGCCTGCTCTGCCGGCGTCGACACCCCCCCGAGCGAGAGGTTCACCACCGTGGCGTGCCCCTGCACCACGACCTTCCTGACCCCGGCGAGATAGGAAGCAACCGACGTGAACTTGCCGGTGCCAAACACGTCCGTGCTGGTGACGCTGGCGGCCCCGTCGCCCAGGATGGCGTCCAACACCCCCGGGGGGTTGCCGGCGACGTCGGCGGCGTTCGCCGTCTCCTGCACCCAGGAGCCGTGATAGCCCACCTGGCTGCCGAAACCATCGACGATGCCGACCGTCGGCTTGGTGGTCGTCACCCCGGACCCGCGCACCAGCCGCCAGGCGTCCTCCACGCCGATCAGGCTGTACTGGTCGCCCCGATCCTCCGCCTGCAGCACCAGGGAGTCGAGCGGCCCGCACGGGACCTCGGACACCCCCCAGGCCGGCGCGATCACCGACGAGGCAGCCGCGATCGCCACGTCGGCCCGGCCTTCCAGGGTGGCCAGCGCCGCGGCCAGCGCCGCCTCCCCCGAGTCCGCCAGTTCGATCTCGACGATCAGGAAGTCTTCGATCCGGCCCACCACTGTTCCCCCGACCGCGGCGGCCACCTCATCCGCCGCCGCCGGAGCGGCCCCATCGGCCAGGCGGACCAGGAGGCGCCGATCGAACACCCTCCCCCAGGCGCCGGTCTCCACGATCGTGTCCGCACCGGGCGGCAGCAGATCGGAACCCGCAGAACCATCCCCGCCCGGGTCGGCCCCTCCCTCAGAGGTCGTCGTCTGCCCCGACGTGGTCGGGTCGTCGAAGACCGAGTCCTCGCCCCCACACCCCGCCAGAACCAGGCCCACCGCCACGAGGATCCATGCAACCCTGGCCATGGCCACCTCCATCGAGCGCCCCATCGACCGGTGCCCTGCCCTCAATGCTACGCCGCGCGAGTTGCCGAATCCCCGCCGGGGGGACGGCCGACGCGCGGGGTCCCGAGGTACGTCACCGGCGGCGCCGGGTCGCACGGCTCCGCCACAAGGAGGCTGCTCAGCACCTGCAGGATCGCGCGAGCCATCCGAGACGGCCCCGCCGGACGAGGCGGCGTCCCGAAGACCCGCTCCCGCCCCCGGCCCGATTGGCTAGCTGCC
>JALOLI010000162.1 GCA_025456165.1 Acidimicrobiia bacterium
CGGGGGGACTTCGAAGACGCGGCGGAGCACTACGGCCGGGTGGCGGCGCGCTGGGCCCACGCCCAGTCCCTCACCTTCGCCAGTTGAGGCGCCACCGTGGTGGGCCGGCCTAGCATGACGGGCCGGAAGCCGACCGCCGGGGGAAGCCCGTGGAGCGAATCAGATGCCCGCAGTGCGGCGGCGGGATCATCACCAGGGAGATGTTCGGCTGGGTGCACCCCGCCACGGGCAAGTACGTGTCGCGCTTCTTGGGGTTCCGCTTCGACACGCTGTTCCTGTCGTTGTGGATGGGTGGGATGGGGATCCTCTACGCGGCCTTCTACCTCGTGGCGGTACCGGTGTATCTCGTCTGGCGCCTGTTCACTCACCGCAAGTACACGGTGCGGCGCAACGAGTACATCTGCGAGGAGTGCGGACCGGGACGAGTAGCTCCCGGCTGAGGCCCGCAGCTGCTCATCCGGCCGGCCGGGCCGCCAGGGCCTCGGCCAGGACCTCCTCCACCGTCGCCATGTCCAGGCGTACCGGGTTTCCCCCGATGTGTGCCGTGGACCCCAGCACGGCCTGCAGGATCGCGGGGATGTGCCCGGGGCGCGCTCCCAAGCTCGGCAGATCGACCCCGGCGGCCACGCCGTCGAGCAAGCGGCGGAGGGCGCCGGCCAGGTCGCCGTCCCCCTGCGGCTCGACCAGGGCGGCGAGAGCACGGTGGGCCTCGTCGCCGGGGCAGCGCTCCTGATTGAAGCCCACCGTGCGAGGCAGCAGGGCGGCGATGACGGCGGAGTGGGGGATCCCGGTGACGGCGGTGATGGGCTGGGCCAGGACGTGGGCCAGGCCCGGCCCGGCCTGCAGAGCCATCCCGGCGAAGAAGGACCCGAGCAGCATCCCGGGGGCGGCCTCCACGTCGGGAGCTCCGGCCGCCAGGGCTCGCAACCCCTCGCTCACCAGGCGCACGCCCTCGAAGGAAAGGGCCCGGGTGAAGGGGGTGGCGCCGAGGGACAGGTACGACTCGATTCCGTGGGCCAGGGCGTCGCAGGCCCCGAGCCGCAGCAGCCTCGGCGGCAGGCCGGCCAGCAGCAGGGGGTCGAGCACGGCTGCGGCCGGCACCATCTTCGGGTCCCGAATGCTGCGCACCACGCCGAGGCGCCGGTTGCGGAGCACGGCCACCATGTTGGCTTCCGACCCGGTGCCCACAGTGGTGGGCACCGCGAGGAAGGGCAGAGGCTGGATCTCCAGGGCGCGACCCAGTTGATACTCCTCGGCGGTCCCCGGGTTCACGGCGAGAGCGGCCACGGCCTTGGCTGCGTCCAGAGGCCCGCCGCCGCCCACCCCGACCACCACCGTCGCCCCCGCCTCCCGGCAGGCGGCCGCCGCGGCATCCACCGCGTCGACATCGGGGTCTGCCGGGATCTCATGGCGGGCGACTTGCAGCCCGGCGTGAGCCAGTGAGGACTCGACCCGGTCCGGGCCTCCGGAGCCGGTGGTGCGGCCCGGCGGGTAGGTGACCAGGAAGGCCACCGGCCCGAAGGTCGCAGCTAGTGCTCCGACCCGGCCGGCGGCTCCGGTGCCCCAGAC
Source organism: Acidimicrobiia bacterium (assembly GCA_025456165.1). The sequence continues at coordinate 1,570 of JALOLI010000162.1, forward strand.
GACTTGCCGGGGGGCCAGGTAGGGGCGCCAGCCGCCGTCCTGAGGCGGGGGAGCGAAGGGTTCGTACTCGACGGTCATGAGAGAGCACCTTCCGCGAGTGGTGGGCGAGGCGCCACCCTACCCAGCGGATGTGACCGGTCTGCCGTCGCGAGTTGACAGAGTTTGGCTGGCAGCCCCGGCTACCGTGAGAAGCGGCTCTGGTGGTGCCCCCGACCTCTACCCGAGGAGGACCGTCGTGAACGCCGCGCAATGGGCGAGCGGGATCCTGTCTCTGGTTACCGCCTGCCTGGCCCTCGCCATGGTGCCCTTCGTCCATCGGGCCCGGGCCACGGCCAAGCGCGAGGGGAGCGCGCTCGGCAACCGGGCCGGGTTCCTCATGGAAGCCGGGTTGTTCCTGTTCGCTCTGGGCGCCTTGCTGCGCGGTGCCGGCGCCCTGGCCCTGGTGCTGAAGACCGGCGAGGCCGAGCGGGCGGTGGAGTCGTGGGGATCGATCGCGGTGTCGGCCGCCGCCCTGGCGGTGTTCATCGCCATGGCCCGCCACATGAGGCCGATGCTGCACGCCTTGCGCCGGTCCGAGCGGGCCCTATCGGTGGTCCTCGGCAGCTTCCAACCGGAGTCGCTCAGGCCGGAGAACCTGGGCTTGAGCCTGCGCGAGCAGGAGGTGCTGGCGGTGATCGCCACCGGGAAGGTATCCGACCATGAGATCGCCGACACCCTGTTCATCTCGACGGCGACGGCGGCCACCCATGTGCGCAACATCCTGAAGAAGGCCGGGTTGCACGATCGCCGGCAGTTGGTTCTCATCGGCCTCCAGGAGCCGCCGGCCTGAGTTTCGAAGGGTGGAACGCCCGGCTCCTGGCCGGGCCCATTACCTGCCATCAGGTAGGGGCGTTAGCTGTTTCCGGGTATTGGGTGAAGGTAGTCAGGGGTCGAAAGGGCTGCAGTGAGACCGTCGAGGGCTCACGAACGAAGGAAGTGCCCTGCGGACACGAGGAGGTGCCCGGAGGCACGGTTTCTCTCTCCAGCGAAGCGTGAGGGGCCCCGGCCCGAGCCGGGGCCCCTCACGCGTTGATCGGAAGCCCACACCCGGGCTTTTCCGGACCTAGCCTGGTGGTGGTCAGACCCGGAGGCCGCCACGCTCACCGCAGAGACCCTCGCCAAGGACTTCAAGCGCAACTTCCTCGTACTGGAGGCCCAGACGAAGGACCTGACGCACCAGGATTCCCTGGTCCAGGTTCCCGGGGTCAACTGCCTCAATTGGGTGTTGGGGCACATCGCCGACTCCCGGGACCGGGTGTTGCGGCTGGTGGGAGAGGCGCCGGCGCTGGGCGAAGCGGCCGTGCGCTACCGCCGCGAGTCCGATCCGGTCACCGGCGACGGCCCGGGCGTCCTCTCCCTCGAACACCTGCTGGCGGCGCTGTCCGAAGGGCAGGGCCGAATTGCGGCAAGGCTCGCCGGCCTGACCGAGGAGGCGCTCTTGGAGCCACTGCAGGACGGGGAACGCACCCTGCCGCTGGTGACCCTGCTCCACTTCGCCAACTGGCACGAGACCTACCACGTCGGCCAGACCGAGTTGCTGCGGGCGCTTGCCGGGAAGACGGACAAGGTGATCTGACGGGCGTTGCCGGAGGACACCGCACCTCGGGCATTGGCTAGGGTCCGCACCGACGAGACGGTGCTCGGATCCTCGGGCGACGGGAGTCTGCTGTGAGGCGTGTCGTCGTTGCGATTCCCTGGGTCTTCTTGGGGGTGGCTCTGGGGGTGGCCGCCTGGATCGGCTGGGACGCCTGGCAGTCGGTGCGAGAGGCCGACGACACCACGACGACGGCCGCCACGACCACCGCGGCGCCGGGCACGACGGCGGCCGCGACCAGCTCCACGACGACGATCACCGCCGGCACGACCACGACGACCCGGCCCATCGGGCCCGGCATCGACGTCGTGGGGGCAGGCCACTACGAAGGCGGGGCGGTCGTGACCTTCCTGGACGAGGGAACCGGCGGGCAGCAGTTCGTCGGCCCTTCGGGGGTGGCCTTCTGGCTCGAGGAGGGCGCCGAGATCCGGGCGTGGGCCGACGGGGACCTGTTCGGCTTCAGAGAAGAGGAGTGGAGCACCGGCTTCGGGGTCATCCGCCCGCACCTCACCCTCGTCCTGCGATCTGCCGAGCCGGAGATGGTGGATGGCGAACCGTTGCTGCTCGCCATCGAGATCGAAGGGAGCAACCTGCACTATCCCGCAGGGTTCTCGGAGGAGGGCATCCAGGTGCGGGCGGGGGAGGTGATCGCCGTGGTGGGGATCGGCGACGCCCTGCTCCCTCTCGGCGGCGGGCACCGGGCCAACGTCCTCCTGAGGTTCGTTTGGGTCACGGCCGACGGGTCCGTCTCGCTCCGCTTCTGGGACCTGGCCTTGCGCTTCTTCCCCTACCTGGCAGCGGAGCCTTCGACCGATGTGACCACCACCACGGTCCGGCCCTCCGACTGGTTCGAGTCCTGCTACGGCACCATCGGGGTGCTGATCGACGAGGGCTACGCCGCCATGAGCCGCGTCGGGTCTCTCACCGTGGCCGTGGAGAAGGCGGAGGGTCTCACGGGCACCTGGCGGGCCGTCGCCGACGTGGCGCAGGCGTGGCTGATCCCCAGCCTGGAGGAAGTGCTCGGCTCGTCCGAGGAGGTCATCGCGGCCGAACCGGACACGGTGTCCGTGCTCGCCGCCGAGGCCGTTCGGGGAGCCGTCATCCCGCTCCTGGCGCAGGCCCGGTACCTGGTGACCTCGGTCATCGACTACCCGGGCAGCCGGGTAGACCCGGCCATCTGGGATGCGTGGTGGGCGGAGTGGTTCGACCAGGTGCAGGACCTCAACGACGTGCTGTCACGGGCCCCGCAGATGGCCTACAACTGCTCGGATTGAGTGGCGGCTGCCCCCGGTCCGGGCTCCAGCAATCGGCGCAGGGCGGCGGCGGCCCGGGCGTGCCGCTCGCGGTGCTCGGCCGTCGGCTCCTG
>JALOLI010000163.1 GCA_025456165.1 Acidimicrobiia bacterium
TGGCCGGAGAGCCCATGCCGGCGCCGGCCCTCCACTCCTAAGAACGCGCCTCAACAGGCTCGGGGCATCATCGCAACCCGTCAGACCACCGACGCCCGGACGATGCTGCTGTTTCCCCCATTGATGCGTGTTCGAAGCGGGCCCCACCGGTCGAACGCGGACAGTGGCGCACACGAGCACTCAAGGTTGTGGGCCGCCTGCCGATAGATACCCGTCTGAGAACGGCTCAGTCCGCCCCACCGGACAGGAGGCACCCCCCTTCCTCCGACTCCTCCTACGGGCGGTTCCCAGACCCGCAGCCCCCTCCGGAAACGGAGGGGGCTGCACTTACGCCGGTCGGGTGAGCCGGCCTCAACCGGGATGTGGAACCGGCCGATAGCGCCGACATGTTGGGGGGATGGCGTTTCGGTTCCTTTCGCGCCCCCGGTACGGGGCAGTCTCAGGCGCGTCCGGCCACGCCGCGAGCCAAGACACCACCGGTCACCGAATCGCGGGGGAGAGGGGCTCGCGGTGTCGCGGCCGCGATCGTCGTCGTGGCCGGGTGCGGCGGCTTCGCCATCCTGGCACCCTGGCTCACCGCCGAGACCAAGAACCTCATCGGCCTCTGGATCTACCCGATCGCGTCGATTGGCGCCGGCGGCGCTCTGCTGGCGGCCGCCTGGGTCCGTCGCGGCAGGTCGCGACGTGCCTGGCTGCTCCTGGGCCTCGGCGTGCTCATGTGGGCAGTGGGCGAGGTCTGGTCCGAGGTCTACTGGGCGGCGGGCAAGGAGGCTCCCTACCCGGGCTGGATGGATGTGTTCTACCTGGCGGCGTATCCCCTCATCGGAGCCGGGGTCGCCCTGCTGCCCCGGCCGCGCCTCGGGAAGTTCGAGCGCACCCGGAGCGCGCTGGATGCCGCCGCCGGGATCCTCGCGGTGTCGCTCCTCGCCTGGCTGCTGTACCTCGACCCGGTGATCTCGTTCGATCCCGCGGCTTCGATCCTCGAGAACTGGACGAACGCCGCCTACCCGATAGGGGACGCCATCCTGCTCCTCGCCGTACTCGGCCTCGCCTTCCGACGCAGCGAGCAGACGTCGAGCGGTGAACTGACGGCCCTCGGGGTGGCGCTGGCCCTGAACGCTCTCGCCGACGCGGTCTACATCCAGTCGACCGTTTCCGGCACCTACGCGACGGGAGTTTGGCTCGACGGCATCTGGTTCCTGGGGTATGCGGCGCTGGCGGCTGCCGGCTGCCTGGCAATGCGGCCCAGGCGGTCGCACGAGTTGAGGTTGAGCAATCCCCTCCCCCGCCTCGCCGTGGCCTACGGGCCCGTGCTCGCCCTGCTGGGTGTGGTCCTGGCAACCGAGAGCGCCGGCCGGCGGTACCTCACCGTCAGTTGGGTGGCGCTGGCCGTGGTGATCGTGGGCCGTCAGTGGGTGGCCAACCGCGAAACCCGGGAGATAGTCGAGGCCGGTCGAGATGCCGTCCTGGCCTCCGCCTCTCACGACCTCCGCACCCCCCTCGCGGCGGTGCAGGGCTACTCCCAACTGCTGGCCGCCGAGTGGGACAGCTACCGGGAGGACGAGCGCCGAGAGATGGTTCATGACATCGAGCAGCAGGCGTTGCACCTCACTCGCGTGGTCTCAGACATCATCGACGCGACTCGCGGTCGGGCGCCGGCCATCGCCCTCGATCGGCAGCCCTGCCAGGCTGGGCGGCTGCTCTACGACGCGGTGGCCTCCCTGCCCCTCGAGGCCAGGCCGCAGGTCACGGTCGAGGCCGGGATGGGGACCATTGCCGACGCCGACCCCAGGCGGATCCACCAAGTACTGGTGAACCTGCTCACCAACGCCCTGCGCTACGGCAAGCCCCCAGTCCTGGCACGCGCCGCGCGGGTCGGGTCTGCCGTCGCCTTCGAGATCCACGATGCCGGGCCCGGCATCCCCAAGCGCTTCGAGCACTCGATCTGGGAACGCTTCGAACGCGGGGCCCACCGCCACGAACGCGCCTCCGGGGGTCTGGGCATCGGCCTCCCCATCGCCCGGGCGCTCGTAGAGGCCCACGGCGGGAGCATCCACCAGCGGAGCTCCGAGGTGCTGGGCGGGGCCTGCTTCGAGTTCACCCTGCCCGCGGCGACGACCGGCGCCCCCGAGGCGGCCCGCGATGTCCCCGCTCCCGGTGTAGCCATCCCGGTGACGACGGGCTGACCACCGCCTCCCCGGCACCTCCAGCCCAAGGCCTCGCATCAACAGGGGAACCAGCATCATCGCCCTGCAGTCCCGGACCTGGCGGATGGCAACGATCCACCCGGCCTATTGAGGCGCGCTCTAGGCCTCCTCCTCGGAGGTGTAGTTGCGGAAGCGGGTGAACTCAGCGGCGAAGTTCATCATCACCGTGCCCACCGCGCCGGAACGGTGCTTGGCGATATTCACCTCGGCGAGGCCCGGCTGGTCGGAGCCCGGGTTGTAGTACTCGTCGCGGTAGATGAACATCACGATGTCGGCGTCCTGCTCGATGGCCCCCGACTCCCGCAGGTCGCCCAGCCGGGGCCGCTTGTTCTCGCGCTGCTCCAGGGCCCGGTTCAGCTGCGACACGGCGATCACCGGGATGCGCAGTTCGCGGGCCAGGTTCTTGAGCGAGCGGCTGATGTCGGCGATCTCCTGCTGGCGGCTCTCGGAGCTGCCCGCGCCCTGCATCAGCTGCAGGTAGTCGACCACCACCAGGGACAGGCCGCGCTTGCGGGCCAGCCGCCGGCACTTGGCCCGAATGGAAGTGACGGTGAGGTCGGACGAGTCGTCGACGAAGAACGGCATCTGGTAGAGCCGCGAGGTCTCCCGCACCACCCGGTTCCACAGGTCGGGGGTGAGCTGGCCGGTGCGCAGGCGGTGGGAGTCGACCCCTGCCATCGACGAGAGCAGGCGCTGCACCACCTCCTCGCGGCTCATCTCGAGGGTGAACACCGCCACCGTGTTGTCCCGCTCGGCCACGTTCTGGGCGATGTTCATGGCGAGAGCCGTCTTGCCCATGCTGGGCCGGGCGGCGATGACCACGAGGTTGGCGGGTTGCAGGCCGGCGAGGCGCCGGTCGAGATCGCGAAAGCCCGTGGCCAGGCCGGTGATCTCCCCGCCGCGGGCCCCCAGTTCCTCGATCCGCTCCAGGGTGGACTGCAGCAGCGGGCCCACCGGCGCCAACCCGTCGCCCACCTGGCGCTCCGCCACCCGGAAGATCTCGGCCTCGGACGCGTCGAGGACGTCCTCGATGCGGCGTTCGGTCTGCATGGCGAGCGACCCCACAATGGACCCGGCGCGCAGCAGGCGCCGGCGGGCGGCCGTCTCGGAGACGATCTCGGCGTAGTAGGCGATGTTCGACGTGGTAGGCACCCCGTCGAGCAAGGTGGCCAGGTAGTTGGCCCCGCCCACCCGCTCCAGCTCGCCGGTGCGGCGCAACTGGTCGGCGACGGTGACGGCGTCGATGGGTTGGTTGCCGTCGAAAAGAGAGGCCACCGCCTCGAAGATCGCCTGGTGGGCGGGCTTGTAGAAGTCCTCCGCCTGGAGCTTCTCGAAGGCGATGTTGGCCGCGTCGGGCGACAGCATCACGGAGCCGAGGACCGATTCCTCGGCCTCTACGTTGTGCGGCGGCACCGGGGCCCCGCCGCCTGGCCTCCGCGACTCTGTCTGTGTGGCCATGTCCTCAGGCCGGGATTACGTCCAGTACGAACTCGAAGTCGACTTCCGGGTGCGGCCTCACCCGCACCTCGTGCAGGCCGATCGCCTTGATGGGGGAACGGAGGTCGATGTGCTGGTGCTCCACATCGACCCCGGTGAACTTGCGGATCGCCTCGGCGACGTCGCGCACTCCAATGGAGCCGTACAGCTTGCCCTCGTCGGCGGCACGCGCCGCCACCACGACGACCTGCCCGGCCAGTGCCTGGGCGATTTGCTCGGCTTCGGCCCGAGCCCGCGCCTCGGCCTCGGCTCGCACCTTGCGGATGCCCTCCGCCCGCTTCTCGGCTGCCGGGCTGGAGGCGACGGCGAGCTTGCGCGGCAGGAGGTAGTTGCGGGCATGGCCGGGGGCCACCTCGAGGACGTCGCCCTTGAGGCCGACGCCCGGCACATCTTGGATCAGGATGACTTTCATCGGTTCGTGTAGGGGAGCAGGGCCAATTCCCGGGCGTTCTTGATCGCCTGGGCCACCCGGCGCTGGTGCTGGACGCAGTTGCCCGTCACCCGCGAGGAGCGGATCTTGGCGCGGTCGGACATGAACTTGCGCAAGAGGGCCACG
>JALOLI010000164.1 GCA_025456165.1 Acidimicrobiia bacterium
CCACGGCCGCGCCGAGATCGAAGAGGTCCGGGCCTTCCGGGTCAAGGATCACCTCGACAAGGGCGACGTCGTCATCGTGGCCGGCTTCCAGGGGGTCTCCGCCGTCAACAAGGAGATCACCACCCTCGGCCGGGGGGGCTCCGATGCCACCGCCGTGGCTATGGCCGCCTACCTTCACGCCGACGCCTGCGAGATCTACACCGACGTAGATGGGGTCTTCACCGCCGACCCACGAGTGGTCCCGGAGGCCCGCAAGCTCGACGAGGTCACGTTCGAGGAGATGGCCGAACTGGCGGCGGCGGGAGCCGGGGTGCTGATGCTGCGCTCCGTGGAACTGGGATGGCGGCAGGGAGTGCCCCTGCACGTGCGCTCCTCGTTCCACTACGGCCCCGGGACCTGGGTGCGGGAGGCGATCTCCGGCCCTGCCGGGCTGGCCGGCGTGGCCCACGACCCGGACGCCGCCCTGGTCGGCCTGGCCGGCGGGGGCGACCCCGGACTGGTGGCGGCAGCACTCGAGGCGGCGGGCGTCCCGGCGGGCACGGTGGGGATGGGCCCGGCAGGAGCGGGGGCGGCGGTGCCCGGCGACCAGGCGGCGGCGGCCGTGGCTGCTCTGGCGGCGAGCGGGGGGCCCGGCGCCGTCACCCTCGACGAAGAGGTGGGCAAGGTATCGGTGGTGGGGGCGGCGCTGCGCTTCCGGTCTCAGGCCGCAGCCGAGGTCTCTGCTGCCCTGGAACGGGGTGGCATCCCGGTGCTCCTGACGGCGGCTGCGCCGCTGCGAGTCTCCTGCCTGGTGCCGAGCGGCCGCCTCGACGAGGCGGTCCGGCTGCTGCACCGCACCTTCTTCCCGTCGCGAGAGGAGGCGTCATGAGCCGTCGGAGCGTCGCCGTCGTCGGGGCCACCGGGGCGGTGGGCCGCGAGATGATCGCCACCCTGGAGCGCCGCTCCTTCCCGGTGGGGGACCTGCGCCTCATGGCGTCGGCCCGCTCGGCAGGCACCCGGGTGGCGACGCCCTGGGGAGAGGTGGTGGTGGAAGACTTGGCCGCAGCCGACCCGGCGGGCATCGAGGTGGCCCTCTTCTCGGCCGGAGGCGCCCGTGCCAAGGACCATGCCCCGCGCTTCGCCTCCGCCGGGGCAGTGGTGGTGGACAACTCCTCGGCCTGGCGCATGGACCCGCAGGTGCCGCTGGTGGTGGCCGGGGTCAACGACCACGCCGTCCGGGGCCATCGCGGGATCATCGCCAACCCCAACTGCACCACCATGGTCCTGCTGATGGCCGTGGCGCCGCTCCACCGGGCCGCCGGCCTGGAGTCCATGGTGGTGGCTTCCTACCAGTCGGTTTCGGGCACGGGGCAGAAGGGCATGGCCACGCTGATTGCCGAGGTGGAGCACTTCTCCCGCGACTACGGCACCCTGCAGCACGGCGGCTGGGCCGATCCGGGCGGCGCGGTCTACGCCCGGCCCATCGGCTTCAACGTCCTGCCCTTCGCCGGATCCGCCGCCGAGCGGGGCTACACCGACGAGGAGTGGAAACTGGTCTACGAGACCCGCAAGATCCTCGACGCCCCGGCTGTGGCGGTGGAGCCCACCTGCGTGCGGGTGCCGGTGATGGTCGGCCACGGCCTGGCGGCCTCGTGCTGGTTCTCCCGCCCCATGGGGGCGGAGGAGGCCGAGGCGCTCATCGAGATGGCCCCCGGGGTGCAGCTGTGGCGGGACCGGGTGCCTACCCCCCTCGATTGCGCCGGGAAGGACGACGTGCTGGCCGGCCGGGTGCGCGAGACGGTGGGCCGGCCGGGGGGCATCACCCTCTGGGCGGTGGGCGACAACCTGCTCAAGGGAGCCGCCCTGAACGCGGTGCAGATCGCCGAGATGGTGATCTAGAGCGGCGCCGGCGGGGGGCGAGGGTCGGAAGCCCGGCCGCCGTCACGGGGGCATCAGGATCGCCCGTGCGGGCGTCAAGGACGCGTTAGGACCGCCGCCGCCTGCCGGCGGGGGCCATACCTTGATCACATGCACCGGTCGCCGTCGCCGCAACCCGCCGGCGGGCTGCCTTCCCCGGCCCGGCGATGACCGTCACCTGGAGCCGGGCCAAGGAGTGGCTGATCGGGTCGCCGATCGCCTCAGCCGAGCACGAGCACCAGTTGCTCCCCAAGGTGCTGGCCCTGCCCGTGTTCGCCTCCGACGCTCTGTCCTCGGTGGCTTACGCCACTGAGGAGATCGCCCTCGTGCTGGCCCTGGCGGGAACGGCCGCCTTCGGCCTGATCATTCCGATCTCACTGGCCATCGCCGCCCTGATGGCCATCGTGGTGATCTCCTATCGGCAGACGGTGCGGGCCTATCCGGATGGCGGCGGGGCCTTCATCGTGGCCAACGACAACCTGGGCATCTACCCGGCCATGGTGGCGGCGGCGTCGCTGCTCACCGACTACGTGCTGACGGTGGCGGTCTCCATCTCGGCCGGGATGGCGGCCATCTCGTCTGCGGTGCCGGCCCTCGTGCCCTATCGCGTCCCACTGGCGCTGGGCTTCCTGGTCCTGCTAACACTGGCCAACCTGCGGGGCGTGCGGGAGGCCAGCACCCTCTTCGCGGCCCCTACCTATGTCTTCATCGTGATCGTGCTGCTGACTCTGGGTGCCGGGTTCACCCGCTGCCTGGGCGACGCCTGCCCGAAGGCGGTCTCCTCCGGGGCAGAACTGCCACTGGCCGGCGGCGTGTCGCTGTTCCTGCTGCTGCGCGCCTTCGCCTCCGGGGCGAGCGCGCTGACCGGGACCGAGGCCATCGCCAACGGGGTGCAGGCCTTCCGCCGGCCCAAGTCGCACAACGCGGCTCTGACGCTGCTGTTGATGGGGGCCATCGCCATCACCATGTTCCTGGGGATCAGTACCCAGGCCCAACTCTTCGACGTCCGCGTGAGCGAGGCCACCATCGACGAGTTCGGCACGGTGCTGTCCCAGATCGGCCGGGCGGTGTTCGGCACGGGGGCCGGCTTCATAGTGCTGCAGGGGGCCACCGCGGCCATCCTCGTGCTGGCGGCGAACACCGCCTACCAGGACTTCCCACGCCTGTCTGCGATCCTCGCCGCCCATCGCCTCATGCCGCGCCAGTACCGCAACCGGGGCGACCGCCTGGCCTTCTCCAACGGGATCATCACGGTGTCCGTTCTGGCCGGCCTGCTGATCGTCGTGTTCGGCGCCCAGGTGAGCCGCCTGATCCAGCTTTACGTCGTCGGGGTGTTCACTTCCTTCACCATCAGCCAGACCGGCATGGTCCGCCACTGGCTGCGGGTGCGAGAGCGCGGCTGGCAGCGCTCGGTGGTGATCAACGCAGTGGGAGCGGTGGCCACGGGAGTGGTGCTGGTGGTCGTGGCCTGGGTGAAGTTCATGCACGGCGCCTGGATCATCCTCGTGGCCGTCCCGCTGTTCGTGGCCGGCATGGCGGCGATTCGCCGGCACTACCTGTGGGTGGCCTCGCGTCTGCGCCAGGTCCACTCCACGGCAGTTGACCCGTCTGTCCAGCATCGGGTGGTGGTGCTGGCCTCCAGGTCGGGGAGGCACCTGGATCAGGCCCTTCACTTCGCCCGCCTCCTCCATCCCGACCGCCTGGAAACCTGGCACGTTGAGGAACCCGGCGACCTTCGCCTGCTGGCGCAGTGGAACCAGCGCCACGCCGACACGCCGCTGCGCTTCCTGGAGGCCGGCCCGGACGGCGTGGCCGGCACCCTGCGCCGCCAGGTGCAGCGGGTGCGCGAGGCGGACCCCGGCTGCTTCCTCACGCTCGTGGTTGCCGAAGAGGTGCGGGCCCGCCGCTGGCGCCACCTGATCGCCCACCGGAACGGCGGGCTGTCGATCCTGTGGGGGCTGCGCCAGGAATCCGGAGTGGCGGTGACCGACCTCAACTACTCCCCGGTGCGCCGGGGCGGCTACCGGCCGGGGCCGGCATCGCCGCTGACCCTGGTCAGCAAGCGCCTGGTGCGCATGGCCGGGACCTCGCTCGATTTCGGCCGGGAGCGCGCCGGGATCGTGCGGCGGGTCGAGGCGATCGTGCTGATCAGCGAGGTGACCGCTCCCACGCTGCGCGCCGTGCAGTACGCCTGCGCCGTTTGCCCCGGCGCAGTGCGAGCCCTGCACGTGGAGATCGAGCCGGAGCAGCGCGCCCGTGTGGAAGCGGCCTGGGCGCAGCACCGGGTCGAGGTGCCCCTGGAAGTCGTGGAGAGCCCCTACCGGGACCTCACCACGGTCGTGGTGGAGTACCTGGAG
>JALOLI010000165.1 GCA_025456165.1 Acidimicrobiia bacterium
TTCTTCATCGTCCTGGCAACCCTGTGGAGCGCCCGGCCGCTGAAGATGACCAACGAGCTCAAGTTCCTGCTGGGCGGGATGCTCGGCTTCGCCCTGGCGGTGCCGGCGGGGATCATCCAGGCCGACCTGGGCCTGAACCGGATCTTGCACAACACCCAGTGGGTGATCGGCCCCCACGTCCACGTGGCCATCCTCGTAGGCCTCACCATGACGCTCTACTCGGCCATCTACAAACTGCTGCCCATCCTCACCAACGGGGCCAAGCTCTACAGCCAGAAGCTGGCGAGCTTCCACTTCTGGGCCCATCTCGTGGGCGGCGTCGGCATGGGGGCCTTCATGGGGATGGCCGGCCTCAAGGGCATGCTGCGGCGCACCATCTACTTCGACGGCGAGTTCCTGCCCTACATGATCCTCGCCGCCGCGTCCGGGGCGCTGCTGCTGGCCGCCTTCGCCGCTTTCCTCCTCAACATCGTCATGACCGTCGGGCTGAAGGGCGCCCTGGGGATCTTCAAGAAGTCCCACCTGGACCCCAAGGTCCTTATGCCCGAGTCCTAGCTGTTGTTCTTCTAGAGGTTGTTGACAGGTGAGAGCCTCCCGACTTCGGTTTGGGGTGGAACAACTCCTAGCCGAGGGGAGGCTCTCGTGGTCCACGCTAATGCCCGGCTGACGCCGGAGGGACGTTGGATTCTGGTGCAGCGGGTGGAGGTTGCTGGCTGGCCGGTGACGGTGACGGCGGCGTCGATGGGGGTGTCGCGGGAGACGGCTTACCGTTGGCTGCGCCGGTTCCGTCTGGAAGGGCGGGCCGGGCTGGCGGACGGTTCTTCCCGGCCTCGGCGGTCTCCCCGGCAGACCCCGGTGGAGGTGGAAGACCGGGTGTGTGCGCTGCGGGTGGGGATGCTGTGGGGGCCGCATCGCATCGGCTGGGAGCTGGGCATGCCCCGCTCCACGGTGGAGCGGGTCCTACGCCGCCGGGGCCTGCCCCGTCTGGCAGCTATCGATCGGCCGACCCGCCAGGTGGTCCGCCGTTACCAGCGGGCTACCCCCGGCGAACTGCTGCATGTGGATGTGAAGAAGCTGGGCCGCATCCCCGACGGGGGCGGCTGGCGCATCCACGGGCAAGCCAACCGGCCTAAGCGGGGATACGGCTACGACTTTGTGCATGTCGCCTTGGACGACCACTCCCGAGTCGCCTACGCCGAAGCCCTACCCGACGAGAAAGGCGACACTTGTGCCGCCTTCATCACCCGCGCCGTCGACTGGTTCGCCACCCGCGGTGTCACCGTCGAGCGGGTAATGACCGACAACGCCCTGAACTACCGGCGCTCCCGGGCCTTTCTCCAAGCCCTCCGCAGCCGGCACATCCGGCACCTGCGCACCCGGCCCTACCGGCCCCAGACCAACGGCAAAGCAGAACGCTGGAACCGCACCCTCGCCGAAGAATGGGCCTACAACCGGCCCTATACCAGCAACCAGCAGCGAACCGACTCGCTAACCCCCTGGCTCCACTACTACAACTGTCACCGACTCCACACCGCAGTCGGCGGGGCACCCGCAAGCCGGCTCCCCGTCAACAACCTCTGTGAGAACAACACCTAGCGCATCCCTCGCCCGGGGATCGCCGCGTCGGGGGAGGGGTAGCAGCGCGCTATTGACCGCCGCCGGGCGGCCCGGGCCCTGCGCCCGAAACACGCCGTCCGTCGCGTCTTCCCGGCAACACACGCCGGGTGCCGAAGCCCGAGCCCACCAGCGTCGTCCGGCCACCCAGCTGCCGCTACCGGCGGACCCCAGGGGAGGGGCCGGCTCGCGGAAGAAGGGGGAGCGACCCTCCACCGGGTCCGCGACGCCCGATATCCCGCATCAGGCGTACTTGACATAATCGCTCTTATGGGCGTACGACGGAAGAGAGCTGCCGTCCCCGATTCTGGAACGAGAGGCTCAGCCCGTGGGACGAGACAGCACCGCCGCAGGCTCCACGCAGGCGTCCCGCAGCGGCGCTGCGGCCGCGTAGAGGTGCTGGAAGGCTCGCTGGTACTCCTCCGGCCCGGGCCGCCCCTTGAGATCGGCTTCGACGTCGTCGAGGGCGCTCTCCAACACGTACAGGCGGTCCCGCAGCCGGCACAGCGCTTCGGCGTCGACCAGGGCCTCGCCCGAGTCGAGGCCCATGCGGGTCGCCAGGCAGCGCGCCTCGAAGGCGCGCTGGCGGTGGCTGCGGCGGCAGTAGCGGGCCTTGCGCCCCAGGCTGCCCGAGAGGGCGAACGCTCGCCCGCACCAGGCGCAGTGGGAGATCTCGCTGCGTTGCGTCACAGTGACGGAATGATACCTTGCCTTCGTCCCAGACGCGAGAACCCCGGTCAGGCGAAGGGGCGGCCCTTTCCCCCCAGCAGGTCGGCGGTCATCGCCGCGGCTTCTTCGACGAAGCCCCGGCAGCGATCGGCCAGGTGGTTCTCGGCGAACAGGCGCCGGCCCTCGACGGTGCGGATGTCGCACTCCAGGAGCACCGGGCAGGTCGTGGCGCCGAACCGGGCGGCGAACTGCTCGATCAATCGCGCGGTCAGGGCGTAGCACTGCTCCAGGTCGTCGGCGGGAAGGTCCCGTCCCGTGCCGAGGCCGATGCCCAGGACCCCTCCCGCGAGCGCGCCGCACATCCCCGCCGTCCTCGAGAGCCCGCTGCAAAGCCCGGTGGCGACCCGCGGGAGCAGCGGCGAGGAGATCCCCAGTTCCCCGGCGACCGCCAGCAGGACGCTCTCGGCGCAGTAGTAGCCCTCACCCCAGAAAGCCCGTGCCCGGTCTGCCGCTCCACTCCCTGCCACCGCCGGACCTCCTCTGTCGGCAGCCGGCCGGCCTGCCGGGGACCGTACCAGGGCGACCCCGGCCGTTCCTGCCTCCCCTGTGCACCGAACGCCGAGCGGCAAACCCCGTCGTCCTCGAATGCGGGACCGGGGGCATGGAACCGCGCGACGCCGCGGCGGGTCGTCCGAACCGCCGCGCTCCTACTCGAGGAGGCTGCGCAGCATCCACGCCGTCTTCTCGTGGACCTGCATGCGCTGGGTGAGCAGGTCGGCCGTGGCCTGATCATCGGCCTCTGCCGCCGCCGGGAAAGCCGCCCGGGCGGTGCGCACCACCGTCTCCTGGGCCTCGACCAGCCGCCGGGTCATCGTCACCGCGTCGGGGGTGTCGTCATCCTCCGGGATCGCGGTCAGCGCTCCGAACTCGCGATAGCTGCCGGGCGAGAGCGCCCCGAGAGCCCGGATGCGCTCGGCGATCTCGTCGACCGCCATGGCGAGCTCTGTGTACTGGGTCTCGAACATCACATGCAGCGTCTGGAACATGGGTCCGGTCACATTCCAGTGGTACTTGTGGGTCTTCAGGTAGAGCGTGTAGCTGTCGGCCAGCACCCGCTCGAGGCCGGCGGCGATCTTCTCCCGATGCTCCGGAGAGATGCCCGTGTCGATCTTCATGGCGCCCATCGCACTCCCTTCGCGTCCGGCGTGGCTCTCGCCGTACGGTACTCCTCCGCCCTCCTCCCCCGGCGGGGGCCTCGGCGGGAATAATCCGTCACTGTGACGATATTGTACACCCCTGCCAGTCCGAAACGAACGAGAGGAACCCCGGCCGCCATGCCCACCGTGGAACTGACCCGCGACAACTTCGAAGCCACCATCGCCGGCAACGGCACCGTGCTGGTCGACTTCTGGGCCTCTTGGTGCGGCCCCTGCCGCATGTTCGGCCCCATCTTCGAGAAGGCCGCCGACGCCCACCCCGGCATCGTGTTCGGCAAGGTCGATACCGAGGCCCAGGAAGAGCTGGCGGCCGCCTTCGGGATCAGTTCCATCCCCACCCTCATGGTGTTCCGTGATCAGATCGTGCTTTACTCCCGCCCCGGCGCCCTGCCCGCCCCGGCGCTCGACGACCTGATCCGCCAGGCCCAGGCCCTCGACATGGACGAGGTGCGTCGGGAGATCGCGGCCCACGAGGCGGGGCCCCACAGCCACGATCACGACCACGCCCACGATCACGCCTGACCCCACGGGCGCGCCGGCATAGCATCGCCCGGTGATGCGCTTCGCGATCAACCTCCCCAACTTCGGCGACTTCGCCGACCCTCATCGGCTGGTGGACCTCGCCCGGCGAGCCGAGGCCGCGGGCTGGGACGGGTTCTTTCTCTGGGATCACATCCGGGCCGGAGATTGGGCCGGCCCGGTAGCCGACCCCTGGGTGGCGCTGACGGCGGTGGCCGCCGCGACCGACCG
>JALOLI010000166.1 GCA_025456165.1 Acidimicrobiia bacterium
CGGCTCGAGGCCGAAGAGGATCTCGGCGATGCCCAGACCGACGTACCAGGTGCCCAGGGTGACCATGAACGCCGGAATGCGGAACCTGGTGTTCACGAACCCGTTCACCAGGCCGAAGGCGGCGCCCATCAGGATGACGATCAGGATGGCCCAGGGGCCGAGGTCGACACTGTTGGTCTGGTCGGCCAAGAGGAGGGCGGCGAGCATCGAAGTGGCCGCGAGGCTGCCCTCGAGGGAAAGGTCGATGGCCCCCAGCAGGATCACGAAGGTCATGCCGGTGCCGAGAGTCAGGGGGATAGCGGCCTGGTCGGCCAGACTCCTCAGGTTTGTGACACTGACGAACTTGTGGTTGGCGATCGAGAAGAAGACGACGAGCACGAGGAGGGCCAGGATCGGCCCGCCGTCGGTCACGAGCCGACGCAGGCTCGCCCGGCCCGTCTTGGACTGTGCTTGCCTCGCACTGGTGGTGGTCATGGCCCCGGCGCTGCCTCCTCCCGGCAGGGGGTGGTGCGGGGCGGCTTGCCGCCCCGCACCACGGCCCATTCACCGTCTAGGTTCGGCGAGTGGGCGGAACCGGTCACCCGGCTGAAGAGGTTCAACAGCGGTCACCAGGAGCCCCTGATGGAAGGCCGCACGCTGCGTGTCCGGGATGCTCGCCGGGTCGAGTTGGCCGATGGCGGCGTAGTAGCCCATTGCCAGGCCGATGCCGCCCTGGTACGCGGGGTCGGGGTTCACGGTGGCGATCATGTCGCCGGCCTGGAGCGCAGCGAGCGCATCCGGGATGGCGTCGACACCGGTCACCTGGATGGTCCCGTTCTTGCCGGCTGCCCGCAGCGCCTCGATGGCGCCGATGGCCATGTTGTCGTTGGCCGCCCAGACGCCGCCGATCTCATCGCCGTACTCGGCGAGCCAGCCCTCGACGATGGCCTGGGCGTCGGTGGCCGTCCAGCCCGCCGACTGGTCGTCGAGCAGGACGATGTTGGGGTACTCCAACAGCGCCTTCTCCAGGCCCTGGAAGCGGGTGATGGCGGCCTGGTTGTCCAGCACGCCCTGGAGGGCGACGATGTTGCCCGAGCCACCCATGTGGTCGAACAGCGCCTTGGCGATCTGATAGCCGTTGTCCACGCCGTCGAAGGTCACGTGAGCGACCCAGTGGGGATAGTCCCCGCCGGGCAGTATCTCGTCGGGACGGCTCCACTGCGAGACAACATAGGCCCCGGCTTCCTCGACCGCATCGAGGATCTGGGGCAGGATGGAGGTCTCGTGCGGGTCGACGTTGACGGCCACGCACTCGCCGTGCGCTGCCAGGTAAGACGTGATCTGAGATAGCTGCCGGGCCGAGTCGCTCTGGCTTTCCACGAACTGGTACTGGCCGCCGAGGCCGACCGATTCGGCGAAGCACTTCGCGCCGGCATCGACGATCACGTAGTAGGGGTTGGCCAGGTCACGGCCCGACTGGAGCAGCCACACGTCCTCGGGGGCGCATCCCTCGGCCGCCGCGGTGGTAGAGGCGGCAGTAGTGCCGGCCCCGGTCGTCGTCGTCTCTTCGGCGTCGTCGCCGCAGGCCGCGGCGATCAGGCCGAGGACCAGCAGCAGCACCGCTACCGCAAGTCCCGTCTTGGTAACGGAGGTCCTCATTCGGTACGTTCCTCCTTGGTCTGAGCCCGCCCGGCGCCTTGCGCGCCCACCGGGCTCCCTCCCCGGATTGCCCCCACCTGTGTGGGGTAAGCGCTTTCTAGTCATGGCGCCTGCCCCGTGTCAAGCGGTTCGAGAAATTGCTGGGTCGCATGTGCCTCTTGGTGGCCCTCGCTCTTGACGCCAGCACGATCTGTGGCTAGAAAGCGCTTACCCCTCTCCCGACGAAGGGAGCGTTGAAATGCGCCTGGTCCAGCCCCGATCGCTGCGAAACTGCTAACGCCGATGCGCCCGGTAGCGACTCTCAGCGCAGCAGAAGCGGTGGCCCGCATCCCCGACGGCGCCACCATCGCCCTGCCCGGCTCGGGCGGCGGGTTGCTCGAGGTCGACGCCCTCTTCGCCGCGCTCGAGGAGACCACCTGGCGCACGAGGGCCTGGTGCGCAGCATCATCGCCGGCCACTGGTCCTGGTCCCCCCCGATGCAGCGCCTGGTCAAGGAGAATCGCATCGAGGCCCACTCCTGGTCGGCGGGCATGGTGAGCACCATGTACCGCGAGATGGGCGCCGGGCGCCCCGGCATCTTCACCCGCATCGGCCTCCACACCTTCGTCGACCCCCGGCACGGCGGCGGCACCTGCAACGAGCGCACCACCGAGCCCCTGGTGGAGTTGGTGGAGGTCGCCGGCCGGGAGCACCTGTGGTACCGCCCGGTGCGGATCGACGTGGCTCTCATCCGCGCCAGCGCCGCCGACGAGTTCGGCAACCTCACCCTTTGCGACGAGCCCACGCAACTCGACACCCTGGCTGCCGCCCAGGCGGCCAAGGCCTCGGGCGGGCTGGTCCTCGCCCAGGTGAAGCGGATCGTCCCCGGAGGCTCCCTCGACCCCCGGCTGGTGCAGGTGCCCTGCATACTGGTCGACGCGGTCGTCCTCCACCCCGGGCAGTGGCAGACCTACCTTTCCGAGTACGACCCGGCGCTGGCCGGGGCCGAGCGCCTCGACCCCGGGCCCATCGCGCCGCCCGAGGAGACCGCCAAGCGCATCCTCTCCGGGCGGGCCGCCGACGAGGTGGTTGCGGGCAACCTGACCGTCTTCGGCTTCGGCGTCTCCTCCGACGTGGTGGGGGTCCTGTACGAGCAGGGCCGCCTCGACGACATCACCCTCGCCATCGAGCAGGGCCTGGTCGGCGGCCGCCCCGAGACCGGATGGCTGTTCGGAGCAAGCCGCAACCCCGTGGCCATGATCTCCTCGAACGCGATGTTCGACACCATCGCCGGGCGCGGGGTGGACACGTGCATCCTGGGCATGGCCCAGGTCGATCGGACCGGGTCGGTGAACGTCAGCCACATCGGGGGCCTCATCGTGGGCCCGGGCGGCTTCATCGACATCTCCCAGTCGTCCCGCCACGCCGTGTTCTGCGGCACATTCACCGCGCGCGGCCTCCAGGTAGAAGCCGCCGGCGGCCGCCTGCACATAGTCCAGGAAGGGCAGATCCCCAAGTTCGTCGCCGGCGTGGATGCGATCACCTACAGCGGACCCTTTGCCCTCGAGGAGGGACGCCGGGCCACCTACGTCACCGAGCGGGCCGTCTTCGAACTGACCCCGGAGGGCCTGGAGCTCACCGAGGTCGCCCCCGGCATCTCCATCGACGGAGACATCCTGCCTCACATGGGCTTCACCCCCATCATCCGCTCGCCGCGTCCCATGCCGGCGGCGCTGTTCACCGGCGAGCTCGCCCGCCAGATCCCAGGAGGAACCCGATGAGCAACCCGTCCGACTCCGGCCAGGCCGACCGCGATCTCCTGGTGGGGATGGTGCGGCAGTTCGCCGCCGATCGCATCCGGCCCATCGCCGAGGACCTCGACGCCACCGAGCGCTTCCCCGCCGAGATCTACCGAGAGCTGGGCGAGCTGGGGTTGCTGGGCATCACGGTCCCGGAGGCCATGGGCGGCTCCGGCGGCAGCGCCCTCGACTACGCCAAGGTCATGGAGGAGCTGGCCTACGGCTACGCCAGCGTGGCCGACCAGTGCGGCCTGGTGGAGCTGATCTCCTCGCTGCTCACCGAGTTCGGCACCGACGCCCAGCGCGCCCACTACCTGCCCGGGCTCCTCGCCGGCACCAAGTACTGCGCCTACGCCCTCACCGAGGCCGAGGCCGGCTCCGACCTGGGGAACCTGAAGACCAACGCCCGGCGGGAGGGCGACGGCTGGGTGCTCAACGGGGAGAAGGTCTACATCCACAACGCCCCCATCGCCGACGTCGCCATGGTGCTGGCCGTCACCGACAAGGCGAAGGGCCGCCGCGGGGGCATGTCGATGTTCCTGGTGGACTGCGACCTCCCCGGCGTTACCCGGGCCTATCACGAGCACAAGATGGGCCAGCGCGCCTCCCAGGTGGGGGGCTTTGTGTTCGAGGATGTCCGGCTCGCCCCCGATGCCATCCTGGGCGCCGAAGGGGCCGGCTTCGGGGCGGTGCTCCGAGTGCTGGAGAAGGGGCGGGTGGGCATCGCCGCCCTGGCCCTGGGCATCCAGCGAGCCGCCCTCGACGCCTCGATCGAGCACGCCACCACCCGCATCCAGTTCGGCAAGCCCATCGCCGAGTTCCAGGGGGTCTCCTTCAAGGTCGCCGACATGGCGACCGACTACGAGGCCGCCCGCTTGCTCGTCGAGAGCGCCGCCCGCAAGATCGACGCCAAGGACCCCGGGGCGGGCCCGGCCTCGTCGATGGCCAAGGTCTTTGCCTCCGAGGCGGCGGTGCGCAACACCTCGCTTGCCGTGCAGATCCACGGCGGCTCCGGGTACATCAAGGGCGTCGAGGTGGAGCGCCTCTACCGGGACGCCCGGGTCACCATGATCTACGAAGGCACCAGCGAGGTGCAGCGCTTGATCATCTCCCGCGCCTACCTGCGTCCCTGAGCCCGGCGGGGGGCGGCCTCAGGCCGGGGTGGGGGCGTCCTGGCGAATCAGCCCCGCGGCCCGCATGTCTGCCCAGAAGGCGGCGGGGATCGGATGGGAGACCAGTTCCACGCTGCCCAGGAACTGCTCCACCGTGCGACCACCGGGGATGATCGCGGGCACCGCCGGGTGGGCTATCGGGAACTGCAGGGCGGCGGCGGCCAGCGGGATGCCGTGGCGGGCGCAGACCGCCTCCATGCGGGCCACCCGGGCCATGATCTCCGCCGGTGCCGGACCGTAGTTGTACTTGGCGCCGGGCACCGCCCCGGTGGCCAGGATGCCGCTGTTGTACCCCCCGCCCAGCATGTTGGCGATGCCCCGCTGCTCGCAGAGGGGCAGGAAGTCGCCGAGCACCTCCTGGTCGAGCAGGGTGTAGCGGCCGGCCAGCAGGAAGCAGTCCAGGTCGGCGCGTTGCGCCGCCTCGTGGCATACCTCCCAGTGGTTCACCCCGAAGCCGAACCCGCCGATGACCCCCTCGTCGCGCAGTTTGGTCAGAGCGGGCACCGCCCCCGCCAGTGCCGCCTCGAAACGCTCCCGCCAGAGATCGCCCATGATGTAGGGGTCGGTGTCGTGGATGAAGGCGATGTCGATGCGGCCCACCCCGAGGCGCTGCAGGCTGTCCTCCACGGAGCGCATCACCCCGTCGTAGGAGTAGTCGAACACCGCCTCGAAGGGGCCGGTCTGCACCCAGGGCCCCACCCGGCTCACCCCGGGGTCGGGCTTGAGCAGGTACCCCACCTTGGTGCTCAGGATGTACTCCTCCCGCGGGCGAGTCCGCAGGAACGCCCCGACGCGGTACTCGCTGGCCCCGTTGCCGTAGGAGGGAGCGGTGTCGAAGAGGCGCACCCCCTGCTCCCAGGCGGCAGCCAGCATGGCCTGGGCCGTCTCCTCGGGCACCGGACGGAACAGGTTGCCGATGGTGGCCGCCCCGAAGCCCAGGGCGGTCACCTCGATGCCGGACCTCCCGAAGCGTCTGCGCTCTGCCGCCATCACCATTTCGGCTCCCTTCGACCTACTCGATCCCTGCGATGCTATCCCCCGGCACCGGGGCCCCCGGCCGTGGCCGGCCCCGCTTCGGGGAAGATGAGCGACGCCCGGTGCAGGCGCGGCAGCAGCGGCCCGATGGTTCCTTCCCGCCGGCACCCGAGCCAGACCCCGGCGCAGTAGGCGGCATCGTCGGCCAGGTGGAGCACCCCGTAGGTCGCCGGATCGAGGGGCGGCCGGCGCTCCAGCCAGTCCACCAGGGGGGGCACTGCCAGAAAGAGGGCCAGGGCCCGGCGGGGCCGGCGCCCTGCCGCCAGGGCGCCCAGCGCCAGCGGCAGCCAGGTCCGGGAGAGAGCTGAGGCCAGGACCCGGGCCGCCCCAAGATGCCCGGCGCCGGTCACCGCCCAGGCCACCGCCCGGGAGTCGCCCACCCGGCCCCGCAGCCGCCGCTCCAGGCGGCCTAGCGTGAACAGGCCCAGGAGCCCGGCCAGCCTGAGGCGGCCGGCCAGGGCGGCTGCCCACAGAGCCGCGCTCCAGGGGGA